>JAJQJO010000193.1 GCA_021323495.1 Cellvibrio sp.
CGCGCTCGCACCAAAAATCAATACGGGAATATACAGCGGCATGACGATCAGGGACAACAACAAACCGCCCTTGCGTAACGAAACTGTTAAAGCCGCACCCACCGCACCAATTAAACTCATGGATGCAGTACCCAGAGCGAGGGATGCCAGCAGCGGTAAATAACCTTCCATGGGAAGACTCAACATTAAACCCAGCAGCGGCGCTAGCAATGTAACGGGCAACCCGGATACCAGCCAATGCACCAGTACCTTCGCCATCACCGTAAAATACAGTGACTGCGGGCTTATCAACATTTGCTCCAGGGAGCCATCGTCATAATCGCTGCGAAACAAACCATCGAGCGACAACAGCGTCGCCAATAGCGCCATCACCCAAACGATCCCCGGCGCTAATAAAGCCAATACCGTTTTTTCCGGGCTGACACCCAAGGGAATCAGGGTCACCGCAATCAGGAAAAATACCAGCGGGTTAGTTAGTTCGGCTTTGTGCCGTGCGGCAATCAGCAGATCGCGGCGGAAGCTGGCCACAAAACCGCCAAACAAATTTGCTGCCGGAGCCTTATCAACCATGATAAGTGTCCCCGTCGCTCAGACTGCCAAATCCGTTATTGGTTTTATTGCCGGATATAGTTGGTTGATAGTCATGCAGGTTGACTATCCGCAACTGCGGCAGGGTTAGATCCTGATGGGAAGTGAGAATTACCAAACCGCCATTGGCGCATTGCCGGGCGATTAATGCCTCTAACTGGCTGACCCCTGATTTATCGATCGCGGTAAAGGGTTCATCGAGAATCCAGATCCGCGCCCGGCTGAGGTGCAACCTTGCCAGCGCGACCCGGCGCAGCTGCCCCGCCGATAATTGATAGCAAGGCGTATCTTCATAACCGTAAAGCCCAACGGCTTTCAGGGCAGCATTGATGGAAACCACAGCACCGCTTTGGGCCCGGTACCACTCCAGATTTTCGGCCGGACTCAACGCTTTTTTGATACCGGGTAAATGGCCAAGATAGAGACTATCACTGGCAAACTCCCAGGCCGCTTCAGGTAAAGCCCGGCCGGCATAGCGGAGCTGGCCATGATAATCCGCACTGATTCCCGCCAGGGCGCGCAACAAGGTCGTTTTGCCAGCCCCGTTTGGCCCGCCGATTTGTACTACATCACCGGGAAACAATTGCAAATCAAGGCCGGAAAATAACAGGCGTTCATCCCGCTCACAGGCAAGGTTACAGAGTTCAAGCAGTGGGATTGCTGCCTCGGTTGCCGAATCGGTCATGCTTATTATTTGCCTTGGCGTATATGGTAATTACAGGAAAATTCTTATGAGCCGCTATACTTTCAGCGATATTGCTTGAGCGAAGCTGCTGGCCAGCGCAGCGCCACTGACACAGCGAACTGGCTAAGGTTCGCGATTATAGCGGCCTGTGCATCGGCATAGCACCCCAATTTACGTTTTTGATCACATTAATATCTATTCGGGATAAACCATGGAGTTGAGTTCCATCACTGACAAGCTGGTAAAAAATCTCCAGCGCGCGCAACTCGATCAAATAACGGCGATCACAAAAGTGCTCGGCTTAAAAGTCGGCAGTCAATTTTTGGCAGATGTCGAAAAAGTAACCCAGGCCACACCCGAAGAACGCGCCCGGTTGATTAAAGCAATTGAATCCAACCTGGCGCAATTGAATAAGAATTCAGCCGCGCCCGCCGTCAAAGCGTTGATCAGTGAACTTGAGGCAAAAAAAAATATAGCGCAGGCCCCCGGTGTCAAATTGGTTAGCCTGCTGGTGACTACCCCCGCCCCTATGGCTGCAGGTACTCCAACGACCAATATCCCGTCTCCCACCCCCTTGCTCACCTATACCACCCAACCTATCCAGATTGGCCAAACATTGTTGATGCAGTTGGGTGAAGGGCAGCGTTTACAATTACTCCAGCCATTAACCAAGGCGGAGGTCGCCACATTTAAAACGCTTCTGCAGGCGACCAATCCGCAGCCAATGGCAACAAACTCCACTGTTAATCCACCCACTGCCAACAATATTGCCAGCACTCCATCAACCGTGCGTGATGCGGCAACCGCGTTGATCGAGCAGCATAAACTGGCAACAATTAAAACCACCGCAGTAATTGGTGAGACCTTACGCCGCCTGTTGCCACAAAAAGACAAGGGACAGGATTTACTGGCGAGTCTGCCTAAAATTAGCCAATTCATCCAGCAATTGCCGCTTGCAGAGCGTAAGGAATGGTTGTCCAGCGAGGTACAACAATCGCTCAAAACACTGGCCAGCCATA
Organism: Cellvibrio sp.; assembly: GCA_021323495.1. Lineage (GTDB taxonomy): Bacteria > Pseudomonadota > Gammaproteobacteria > Pseudomonadales > Cellvibrionaceae > Cellvibrio. The sequence goes on from JAJQJO010000193.1 coordinate 2,293, forward strand.
TTCGCTTGAGCGATCAACTTACCAACCCCAAATTATTGGAAAGTACACTGAAAAATAATGGCCAACATTTTGAGCAAAAATTGGCGCAACTGGTAACGGGAGTTAAAAACAATGCACTAGCGCTTGCTCCTGCAATCTCATCGTTAACGAAACCTGACAACCAATTGATAACCGCTAACAAACCGGCCGTTATTCCCCAGGTTTCAATTGAAAAAATGGCAGCACAGGATCTAAAAGGCGCCCTGCTTGGACTATTGCACCAATTGGACTCGGAACTGGAAATTAGCAAACCGGCGTTACCCGGCACCTTGGTAAATGAGTTCAATAAAAATCTACCAACAATCGCACTACCGCAATTTTTAGGCATGCTTGCGCAGAAACACCAGGGCGAACTCAACCAGAAACAATTGCGCACCCAATTAGTAATGTTGATGCATCAATACACGCTCGGCAGCATTGCTAAAATCCAGTTGCAGCAGATGCACACACTCAACCACCAATTGGGGCAGGCTGATCAGGTCCAGCCGACGTCATCGTGGCAATTTGAGGTCCCCGTGCGGCAAGGACAAGATGTACACCCGCTCCATATTCAAATCGAACAGCAATGGGTTGAGGAACAGAGCGAAAACGCGGAGCACAACACTAACCGTGTACGCCAATGGAACGTCATGCTCAGTTTTGACCTACCGTTAATCGGCCGGTTTTACGCACAGCTCATTTTATTAGGCGAGAATCTGTCGGCAAAATTTTGGGCTGAGCATGAAGACACGTTGCTGGAAGCAAAAAATAAAATAGACGGACTGAAAACGCAGTTGGAAGCAGAAGGCATTCAGGTAACGCAAATGCAATGCGTAACCGGATTGCCGCCAAAACCAAAGGTGGCTTTGGGTTATTCACTGGTCGATATTAAAACCTGAGGGAAATTGTTATGGCTTCAGACTACTCACCCCAGGAACTGCAAAAAGCCGTTGCACTTTATTACGATGGCAAAAATGCCCCCCATGTTAGTGCCAAGGGGACCGGCAAACTTGCCGAAGAAATTATTGCGATTGCGCAAGAGCACGGCGTACCCCTGTGTGATAACTCCGCCCTGGTCGATCTTTTAGTAACACTGGAACTCGGCGACGAAATCCCCGAGGCGCTTTATATTGCTGTAGCTTATATCATTGCCTTCGCCTACCAGTTGGAAGGCAAAACTCCCGATGCATGGCAGAACAATAATTAAAGGTTTGGGACAAATTACAAAAAGCATACAAAACGCCTGAATTTTACCCTTCCCAACTGCCCCGTATTAATGCGATTATGACGTCAGTTTTTTGACATCCACGTTTAACAAGCGCGTCACTATCAATGAATCATTTCATTTCCAGCGAACAGCTCAAAACCCAACTAACCAAAGTTGTGATTTTCGATTGCCGTTTTAACCTGATGAACAAAACCCTCGGCAGCGAACAATATCGTACCGGCCATATCCCCGGTGCCTATTATCTGGATCTGGAAAAGGATTTATCCTCAGCCGTCGAAACCCATGGCGGCCGCCATCCCCTACCCGATATAGAAACCTTCAGTAAAAAATTAAGCGCCGCTGGCGTAAATCAATATTCGACCATCGTGGTTTACGATGATTCACGCATGGCCTATGCAGCACGCGCATGGTGGTTGCTCCGCTATTGCGGGCACCAGCAGGTTTTAATTCTGGATGGCGGCTTTAATGGTTGGGCCGCTGCGGGTGGAGCTATTGACAGACGCGAACCAACGCAAAAAAATGGCAACTTCAAAGCGGTGGTACAACAGGATTGGATTGTCAATCGCACTGATATTTTACAAGCAGGTCCGGCATTCACGCTTATAGATTCACGCGAAGCGAAACGTTATCGCGGCGAAGAAGAACCTATAGATCCAATCGCAGGCCATATCCCCGGCGCGCTCAATTATTGTTGGCAGGACGCAACTACCGAGCAAGGTTTTATTAAACCTGAAACTGCGCAGCAACGGCGCTGGAACGATTTGGACAACCGCGACAATCTGGTGGTTTATTGTGGTTCGGGGGTCACTGCGTGCGTCAATATACTTGCGCTGGAAATGAGTGGCATCACTGCCAAACTCTATCCTGGCAGCTGGAGTGACTGGTGCTCATACTTATCACAAACAGATAAGCAATAACAAACCTACCGCAAGGAAACCAGCGCGAACAGCCGTAAAATTACTGCTCGCGCTGCCGATTTAATTCGCGTATTCATACTCGATACGCACATCCAGTGGGCCACCATTATCATCATCGATATTGGAGCGCCCATGGAAACGCATCAAATATTTTCCGTTAGGGTCATAGGCCAGATTGATTGGGTCAGCAAAGAAGGATACAAATTTTTGCGCTGGCGCTATCCGAAAATAAATCCATTCACGGCCATAATTGGCATCATACACCGGCGACTCCGGGCCTTTGATTTTGCGCGCTTCCAACTGTATGGTATTCAAACGACTGGGAAGTGCAAAATCAAATTTCAAGCGCTTTCCTGCCGTTAATTTGTCCCAGTTCAATTGAATGTAGGAATCAAAACCTGCATCTATGACAAGCCGGGCATTATCGAAAATAACCTTTTCGTTCTGTGAACTGTTCATGCCATGGGTCAACACCAGTCGGGCACCCTGGAATTGGGCCGAGGTATATTCGTTATCGCGAGTATCTTCAAAATTAAACGTCGGTTGAAAAGGCTCACCTTGATACACTAATGTTTTCGACGCAAACACACTGCCATCAGGCTTCGCATAGTCCACACGTACCGCTTTATTCTCATCGAGCCCGGTATATAGCTCGCGATAAACAAGCTCATTATTTTCAATATTGTATGCGCTGCCCGCCACTACATAATTTTCTTCGGCAACAACCGGCAGGGTGTAAATGCCGGTGACAAGGGCACACACTCCTAAACAATGGGCAAGCATTTGGCGAAAGTCATTGTGTCGTTTGGTGCTGGACATAAGATGAAATCCTCAAACTCAGAAAACGGTGGAATGGCAATATCATTAACCACAGGACCGCTATTATAGGTAGAACTTCAACTAATGGGCTAGACCATTCCGCTGACGACAATGCAACCCCGGCAAAATAACTTAATGGTGCTGCAATTGCGCCCAACAGCGAAGACCATAGCGGGCGCGAATAAATCCATTTCAGGGAATGGTTAAGCGTGATGCCCAACAATGCCCATAAACACACCAACCATACCGGCGGCAGTTGCGCTGATTCCACAAACCTGATCTGGCCAGTGTGGATTAAAATCAGGTCATGAACCAGGCCCAATAGCAGTGCAAGGATAATCGCAATACAGTCATCGAGCCAACGCCGGGATACCAGCAGATGAATTACCACAGCGAGGCCGGTAAAAACAGCGGCCTGGACGCTGCCGCCCAGGATGCAAACAAACCAGCCAAGCTGAAATACCACGGCATTCACCAACACCAACACCAGACCCCGGTTCATGTCAGGAAATAATCACTGCGATAGCGGGGTTTGGCCAGTAATACTTGCGCTGTGCCTATGCTGCGTTCAATAAATCCTCCCTCGCAGTAGCAAAGGTAAAATTCCCACATACGAATAAAGCGTTCGTCAAAACCCTGTGTGCGCACGGCGTCCCGTTGTTCATGGAAGGCTTCACGCCAATGCTTGAGCGTCTGGGCGTAGTGCGCCCCGATATCTTCAATATGGAGGATATTCAAATCCGTTTTGCGTTTAGCCCAATCGCTGATCACTGCAACTGAAGGAAGCGAACCGCCGGGAAAAATATAGCGCTGGATAAAATCCACGGTCCTGCGCGCCAGGTCATAACGCTGGTCGGCGATAGTGATAGCCTGCAATAACATCAGCCCATCGGGCGCCAGCAAACGCGAACACGTAGAAAAATATTGGTCGTAATGTTCATGACCAACGGCCTCAATCATTTCAATTGAAACCAAGCGGGTAAACTGGCCGCGCAAATCACGGTAATCATCAAACAACACAGTAATTCGATCACCCAGGCCGGCTTCAGCTACTTTGGCCAGAGCATAATCATGCTGCTCGCGTGAAATAGTTGTGGTAGTTACGCGGCAACCATAATGTTGTACAGCATAAATCGCCATACCGCCCCACCCTGTGCCTATTTCAAGCAAATGATCATCGGCGCTTAACTGCAATTTTTCACATACACGTTGCAATTTATAAACAGAGGCTTCCGCCAGGGTTGCGTCCGGTGTGGGATATATGGCTGCGGAATACATCATGGTTTGATCGAGAAATAAACTAAAAAAATCGTTGCCCAAATCGTAATGGGCTGAAATATTTTTACGTGAACCATCTTTAGTGTTGCGATTAAACCAATGGAATGCCTTAAGTAGATAACGGCTAATAATTGATTGCCTGGTATCCAGTGCATCAAGCGCCGCCATATTGCGCACGAATAAACGGGTGACTTGAGTGAGGTTGGGGGTAGACCAATAACCCTCCATATAAGCTTCGCCGGCGCCGATCGAACCACCAAATGCCACATCGGCGTAAAACTGCGGATCCTGTATATAAATATCGGCAACCAAATCACTTTGGTCAGGCGATTGTCCGAAATAATAAAGTTCGCCCTGTTCGTGAATGCGCAAACAACCCTCTTTCAAGGTGCGCAATAATCTAAATACAAGATTGCGTGCGATACGTTGGTTGCGAGTCAAGGATAAAATCCTGTGGCCCGGCAGCAGCGCGATGGTAGTAGCTCTCACAATTATTCCCCAGTCGTTTTGAGTTCAACACTGCTTGCAGTGGGCAGAGGGTTTTCGGATTGATGCGCGTAAACAGGTACGCCTTTAACAAACAAGCGCACCGCTTGCCAATAAATGGCAACAGGTACCTTTATTGCCGCCCATGGTTGCAGCCACAATAATTTTTGTAACAGGGATGCTGACCAGGGATGGCGCCTGAGGGTCAGGGTTGCG
>JAJQJO010000003.1 GCA_021323495.1 Cellvibrio sp.
GGCTGGTACCAGTGCCTGCTTACCCAGACGCCAAAGTGCTGCCAAGGCTGCCATAAATTCCAGACTGTCGCGCTGGTAAAGCGCTATCAACTCACCATCAACCCGAGCCAACACCTGTTCCCATGCGCTTATACGCGCACACAAAAATGCTAATGTGCGCTTTTGTGCGCCACCAATGGCGATAACATGGCTGTCCGCGTACGCCGCTTGCGGCGCCGCACATATTTGGCGAAGGGATTTGATCATCGTAGATTTAGGTTAATCAGATTAGACATTACTGCGATCTTTCAATAGCTGGTTATTTTGTTGTTTCTGTACACGTATGCGCACACAGTATTCGCCAAGCAGCAAAAGGCCAATCAAGACATAAGACACCAAGCCGTTGTAAAGCGCCCAGACCTGATCGCTCGCAAATACCGTCGCGCTGGCAATAACGCCATTAAGCACAAAAAAACCGCACCACACCCAAGTCACTTTGCGCGTATAGGGAATGGCGTGATCGGGCAAGTCGGGCTGCTGCAAGCGCGCAAAGCGCTCAATCATATTCGGCGGGCGCAGGAGGCTAAAGCCGAACACCCCCAACAGCACTGCGCTCACCAATACCGGATACGCTTTTAGCCCAAGCAATGAGCCTGTCGCGAGGGTCAGGCCCGTCGCAATTGCAGCGGCCAACAGCAGCCAGCCACTATTGCCCAGTGCCTGCCCGGTCAATTGCGCTACTAACAATCTAACGAGTGCCACCGCAAGCAACAGTGCCGCCAGGACCCGCGGCCCAAACTGTTGGATGCCAACATATACCAGCAACGGATAAAGCACCAACAACAGCCCCAGCGCTATGCCGAGCAGGCGGCTCGCGCTCATCGGCTGTTTTTTGCCATCAAATCGCTAACCGCATTGACTATGTCCTCAACGGTGCGCACAGATTTAAAATCTTCGGGGCTAATTTTTTTGCCCACGTATTTCTTCAGTTCCACCACCAGGTCTATAGCGTCGATACTGTCGATATCCAAATCTTCGCCCAAGTGGCTTTGCAGGGTGATATCCGCCCGCTCCAATTCAAACAACTCGGATAAGGTAGTGGCTACATGTTCGAAAATCGCATTTTTGTCAGCCATAGCATTACTCCTTGGTGCGGCGGGCGGCAACCAGCGCGCAGAGGTTGGTGATGTTGGCAAAATGCTTGCGCGTCTCGTCCGCTTCTGCGTCCAGTTTGATGCCATAACGTTTTTGCAAGGCGACGCCCAACTCGAGCGCATCAATAGAATCCAACCCCAATCCATCGACAAATAGCGGTGCATTTTCATCTATTTCGTCCGCACTTATATCTTCCAGATCCAGGGTGTCAATAATGAGTTGTTTTAGCTCCAACACCAGCTTGGCCATCGCCAAATCAGCCGTAGATAGGTTTGTCATTTACTCGCAATTCCTCGGTGAAATAATCCTGCAAATCCTGGGTCAGCTGGCGCGCGGCCAAGGCAGGTGGTTGGTGATCGTAAGTGGCTACGGGAATATCCGCGCCCACCCTCAAAGTCATATGCAGCTTACGCGGTGGAATATGATACCACCGGTGCTTTTTGGTCAGGGTAATTGGCTGGCACAGAATGGTCACCGGCGTGACCGGCGTGTGGGTGCGGAGCGCCACATTGGCCGCCCCACGCTGAAACCGCAGTGGTTCACCGGGTAATGTGCGCGTCCCTTCAGGAAAGATAATCAGAGCGCTGCCCGCCGCCAGCGATGCGCGTGCACCTTCAATTAATTCGGCACCACTGTCATTGCGCAAAAAGCCGGTCAGGCGCAGGTAACCGCGCATCGCCGGATTCGCCAGCAAGCGTCCTTTAACAATGCAATCAGGGTTCGGGATAAACGCAATCAGGAACACCACATCGATCAGGCAGGGGTGATTGGCTAGCACCAGCAAGCCGGGGCGATGCAATAACGCCTCACCTTTAATTTCCCAGGTAAGCACACCCAAGGCGCGCATCAGATGGATGTAGGCGCGGAAGGTACGATGGATAAACAACCGCGCGCGAACCTGGCGATGCGTCGGGGTGGTCGAGGTCAGGGTAATCCAGGGCGCCGCCAGCAACGGAATAAGGACCCCGCCTATACCAAAAATAGCAAAACTCAAGGCCGTGGCGAACAGGCGCCAGCAATAGTTGATGCGCCGGGTAATCATGATGCGCATCGGCTTAATCGCCAGACATTGCCGTTGCTGCCGAGCAATAGTTGTTCGCCCTCGCCCTGCAATAGTCCGAGCAGTTGCAACGCTTGTGGAGTAGATGGGAAATCCCCTTCCTGATCACCGGAAAAATCCAGCTGCCAGTCTCGTCCAGGGCCCAGCACCAGGGCCACAGCATAAGGGTGTACCGGAAGATCTACCTGCTGCTGGTAAACAGCTGGCACCGGCTCATCGCAGAACACACACAATACGTGCGGCGTTTGGGTATTGCACAGACCCAGGGATTCCAGCAATCCAGGCACCAATTCCCGGCCGTCACTACCGATGGCAGTAATATTGTGGGTCAGCCCCTGCTGGATGGAAAACAACCCGGCGGTGGCATTATGTACCGAAAGGCTAAAAGCGGTGGGCGACAAAGGGTCACCTTTAGCGAGATCTTCAAGCAAACCGAGGGTACGGCTAAGATCTCCGTGACGTGACACATATACCAAAGGCATAGCGCCGTAGGTACATGCGAGCGGCATGATCACACTTAAGGCGGCGCGCCCCATGGGGCTCAGGCGACGGCGCAGCATTGCGGGAATAACCGACACATCCGGTTGCGCATCACGCGCCGGAGTCCAGGCTTTCCAATCGAGGATCGTAAAAGTGAGTGCCATATTTTATTATTCTGTCGCGAGCCCGTGCTGTTCCAAGCCTATATTGCATTTCAGGCTGACTAGCCCAAGCCGATGCCCCCTTTTGGGTACCGCATTTTATACATACAGGTGCCAAAAGTGTGAACCCTAACCCGGTTGGAGCCAGAATATTTGCCCACAAAGCGGCACTCTGCACTCGCCCGATATAATAGATTCCCTTAGTATTGGCCCCAGCTGCATCACACCTTTATCCACTTTCGCGACATGGAACCTGCAATGAAATTGCTCAGCCTTAGTATTAGTGCCCTTCTCATCAGCCTCTGCGCAGCCAGCGCCAGCGCGCGCGATGACATAGCCGATTATTCCATTGCCGATGCACTTGCATCGGAAAAGGCCAAAAATATCTTCGGTACCAACATCCAGTTTTATTTTGGCGACCAGCCTCACGGCGCCATAGTGAAAAGATTCAGCGAATCCGCCACTAACCATAAAACCAATGGCAGCAACAAAACCGATAAAGAGGCCTGCGAGTGGGCTTTTTTGTCGGCTATGAAGGCCCTGCGCGACAAGGCACAAAGCTTTGGCGCCAATGCCGTGGTGAACATCCGCTCCAACTATCGCAACAATATTAGCTCCAGTGCTACCACCTTCAAGTGCGGTTCGGGCATGTTAATATCCGGTGTAGCCCTGGTGGGCGACGTGGTAGAAATCAAGTAAGCCATTTGACCATAAAAAAACCTGCCACTGAGTCAATCAGTGGCAGGTTTTTTTTAAGCTTGATTATTGGATGATGCGGGTAACCCTAGTTACCACGTAGCGACTGGCGCCCCTGGTTGATCGATACGATTTGCGCACCCGCAGCTGAAAGCTCTTTTTGCCCCGCGTCCACCAACAATTCCGGTTCGAGCGGTGCAGCCAGCAATTCGCTGTAGAGCGGTTCAATATTGCCCAACGCCGTTTGCAACTGGTAAATATTCGTTTGCAGACTTTCCAGCTGCTCGGTGTGGCTGTTGCGCCGGGTTTGCAGCTGTGTCAGGCGCAGCATGTGATGCTCAAGTAACTGCTTCTGATATTGGTTGTGATGGAATAAAGGCGCCAATGCCTCTTGCATCCAGTGATGGATATGCTGGTTCAAATCGACATAAACCGCGCGTACTTCCTGCACCAGGGTATTGATAAAACGGCTGATCAACGCGCCCTTGTGGGTGAATACAGCACTCAGGGATTTGCGGAAATCATCGGCACGGGTATGCAGCTGGCGCAGCTGGCGACGCTGCTTCTGAATTTTTAACAGGTGGCGCATAGTCAAATCATCGCTCGTTCCTGCTTGCTCGGGGCGCTCGTAAATCGAGGTCAGCACCCGATTGCAGCGTTCGATTTCGCGCTCCAAATGACGCAGGTTGCTATCCACATCATCAAAAAAATCACCGATGGCGCGCGCCAATCCGACGGTTGTCCAGCTCTGCGCCAGACTTTCATGCGCCCTGGCGATTTGCTGCTCCAGTAATCCGCTGCTGATCGGTCCCAGCAACGATAATTTTTGCGATTCCAGCAATCGCTGGCTGGTGCGCAATGACAATGCCTGCTTGTGATATTCGTGATGGGTGCGGCGGATGGCATCGCGCAGTTCGTTCAATTTGTCTCCCGCTGCTTCAGGTGCAACCGCGCGTAGTTCTTCCAACTCGTTTTCACATTCACCCAAGCGGCGCTGCAGGCCATTGCGCGCATTGATGATCATGGCGTAACTATCGCCAATCAAACGATGCCCGATAATCTGCTGCTGGTTGCGCAGCACACATTCAGCCAACATACGCTCAAGCTGCGGAAAATTGCTGCGCAGCAATTGCGCCTGGTTGCGCCCGACCTTTCCAAGTAACCCCTGTTTGGCCGAGAGCGCGACTACGTGCTCGGGCGCGAGGTTTAATTGGCGTGCAGTGAGCTGGCGCAGGCGATTAACATTGGCATCAATCTCCTGCGCCGGAGTGAGGTCATCCCATAAGCTGTCGATTTTATTGAGCAGGGCAATGACAGCCGTGCAGTTATTGTCGCGCAACACCTGGATATGCTCGCGCCAGATTTCCATATCACTGGCAGTAACACCCGCATCGGCCGACAACAAAAACAGTATTGCCTGGGCGTCGGGCAGGGTTTTCAAGGTGAGCTCCGGCTCGTTGCCCAGCGCATTCAGGCCAGGGGTATCAACAATACGCAAACCTTGGCGTAATAGTGGATGATCCAGACTGATTAATGCATGACGCCAGGCTGGCACAGTAACCATGCCCTGCTCGTCGCGCTCGCCCAATTCATCCTGCACAAAGCCCAGCTTGATCGCATCGGCTACGGTGACCTGTTTGCTGGCAGATACCTGGTTAATCGCTGCACGGGTCTGCTCGGGATCGCGCGAATCAAAATGGATAGTCACCCAATTCTGTGGAATGCGCTTGAAACTTTGCAAACTGGTATTGGTGCGGCGGGTTTCGATGGGCAACAGGCGCACACAATTAGCGGGCTGATGGTTATCCCAGAAAATCTCGGTGGGGCACATAGTGGTGCGCCCTGGTTGCGACGGCAATAAACGCCGACCACCGCCGGTATATAACAAGGCATTGATTAATTCAGTTTTGCCGCGCGAGAACTCGCCGACACAGGCAATTGTAAAACTCTCACCCCGCAGTAGTTGACGTGCGCGCTGGAGGGTTTTGCCCATGCCCGGGTCAACCATGTCGTGATTCTTGCCCCATTGCTCAAAGCGCTGCAAACGCTCGTCCAACTGGCGCTTCCAACGGTTGTAATGGGTCATCTGGCGGTGCAAGGATCTGACATCCATAGCAATAGACTCGTTATTTATTTAGTTAATAACTGACCGAAATAACCAGAACTTGGTTAAGTATTTATTGTTGTCCAGGCATTAAAGCGGAAAAACACGCCAGTGGCTAGATCTTGAGCAGTGAGTGGTCACTTCAGCAGAGTAAAAGGCGGGAATTGATACTTTGTGAAACATTTGACGCCAAAACGGTGGCTGGCAAGAGTGGCGGATAGTCGCCACTCGTCTTTGTAATCAGTGTGCGCAATGCATACCTACCAATTACCCAACACCAATTGCGGGTACACACCTACAAAGGTAGCGAAGCGTGCAATCAGCATATTCACGATTTGCAGACCCAATAAAATGATAATTGGTGATATATCCAGCACACCACCCAGCGGTGGAATAAGTTTGCGGATGGGTGCTGCGAGTGGATTGATAATCTGGTTGGCGAGAGTGAGCAACGGATGATGGCTGAAAGGGGCGATAAAACTGCCGATAATGCTGATAATCATGCACCAGAAAAAGATGCTGGAAACGATCGTCAGCGCGCCGATTATTCCCCAAAGAATTAGCGGCAGCGGATTCAGGATTAATTCCATTGCCCCCATAATCACGCACAGAAGGATAGTAGCGAGCAGTTGCACCAATATAATCAACACCACAGATGCTGTATCAATTCCCAGGATACTGGGAATTACTTTGCGCATCGGTTTTAACATCGGCATGGTAATTTTCACAATCGCCTGGGACACCGGATTATAAAAATCAGCGCGCACCAATTGCAGTAAAAAACGCAAAATAACAATCACCAGAAACAATGACATCAAGCTATAAACAATTAAATGCAAAATACTGGTGAACATGAAAATCTCCGCTGATTTATTCCACTTACGCTATTGAATTCAACCCTGGCTTTTTTAGCCACAATAATTTTTTCGTCGCAACGCTTTATTTACCCAACAATTCGGATAATTCCACTGCACGGTTGGAACAGGCCTGCATCGCTTTTAATACACTCGCCCGCAAGTTATCTTGCTCAAACGAAAGAATCGCCTGCTCGGTAGTACCCTTGGGTGAGGTGACCCGGCGACGTAGTTCGGCTACATCATATTCACTCTCTCTGGCGAGCATGGCGGCGCCCAGAGCAGTTTGCACAGTCAGCTCCGCCGCGCACTCGCGCGTTAGACCCAACTCAACACCTGCGTCGATCATTGCCTCCATCAACAAAAAGAAATAGGCAGGACCAGAACCGGACACCGCCGTGACGGGATTCAGGAGTGTTTCATCATCCAACCATTGCACAATACCTACCGCGCCAAGAATCGCACTCGCGGTGGATTTCTGTGCATCGCTCACAAATTTATTTGCATACACACCACTGGCACCAGCGCGTAATTGCGAGGGAGTGTTAGGCATGCAGCGGACTATTGACTGATTTTCGCCCAACCAATTGGCGATACTCGCTGTGGTGATGCCCGCTGCAACAGAAATAATCAGCGGTTTGTGTGTCAGTGAGGCGCGCAACGCCAGCGCGACTTCTTTAAGCATTTGCGGTTTTACCGCAAGCACAACAACATCCGCCCTGGCGGCAGTTGCAGCGTTATCCGTACTCACCGCGATGCCAAATTCCTGCGCCACCTTGTTGAGCGTTTCCATACGTGGGCCCGCCGCACTGATTTGTGCATCGGGATAACCTTCGGCAAGCAAACCACTGATAATTGCCTTGGCCATATTGCCTGCGCCGATAAATGCAATCCTGGATGTAGTCACAGTAAACCCTTAAGTTAAAAAATTATTGTGTTGGCTGGCGCGTGCGCCAAAAATATCCGTTCCGACGCGCACGAACGTAGCGCCCTCAGCAATGGCGGCTTCCATATCCCCTGACATACCCATGGACAAACAATCGAGTCCATAACCTTGCGCATTCAAGGCTTCAAACGCGTTGCGCAATTTAGCAAAAGCCGCGCGCTGTTGCGCAGGATTGTTAGTCGCCGCTGGAATTGCCATCAATCCACGCAGCTGCAAACGCGGCAAAGGTTGGATCGCCGCTGCCAGCGCGGGCAAATCTGCAAGGCTAATACCGGACTTGGTCGTCTCATCGTCGATATTCACCTGCACACAGATATTCAGCGGCGGCAATCCATCCGGCCGATGCTCGCTCAGGCGCTGGGCGATTTTCAACCGGTCGACCGAGTGCACCCAGCCAAAGTGGGCGGCTATAGGACGGGTTTTGTTGGATTGGATGGGGCCAATAAAGTGCCATTCAAGGGAGCGCCATTCAAGGCCCGGTATAGCTTGCAGCACACTTTGTTTATCAAGTGCTTCTTGCAGGTAGTTTTCCCCGAAGGCGCGCTGCCCCCAAGCGTAGGCTTCGGCAATAGCCGCCGCCGGTTGGGTTTTACTGACGGCGATCAACTGCACAGTTTGCGGATTTCGACCGGCGGCAAGCGCGGCTTGGTGAATTCGTGCGGTGACTTTCGCGAGCTTGTCGTCTATCTTGTGCATATCGTTATCAATGATCACTAAAAGTCTGCTGTGCGGATGAATAAAAAAAGGTTGCTCTGATGGATATCACCGAACTCCTGGCCTTCAGCGCCAAACAAGGCGCGTCTGACTTACACCTCTCGGCGGGGTTGCCGCCCATGATCCGGGTTGATGGCGATGTGCGTCGTATCAACTTGCCACCCATGGAACATAAACAAGTACACGGGCTCATTTATGACATTATGAATGACCGGCAGCGTAAGGACTATGAAGAATTCCTGGAAACCGACTTTTCGTTTGAAGTCCCTGGTGTAGCCCGTTTTCGGGTTAACGCCTTTAACCAGAACCGCGGCGCCGGTGCGGTATTCCGGACCATCCCCTCCAAAGTACTGACGATGGAAGAACTGGGCATGGGCAACGTATTCCGCGATATCTGTGCCGTACCACGGGGACTGGTATTAGTGACCGGGCCGACCGGTTCGGGTAAATCCACCACCCTCGCGGCCATGATCGACTATATCAATGACAATAAATACGAACACGTTTTAACCATCGAGGACCCTATTGAATTTGTCCACGAATCAAAAAAATGTCTGGTAAACCAGCGCGAAGTACATCGCGACACCCATGGTTTCAGTGAAGCATTGCGCTCGGCCCTGCGGGAAGACCCGGATATTATCCTGGTGGGCGAGATGCGCGATCTGGAGACCATCAGGCTTGCACTGACTGCAGCGGAAACCGGCCATTTGGTGTTTGGTACCTTGCATACCACTTCAGCGGCAAAAACTATCGACCGTATCGTGGACGTATTCCCGGCAAATGAAAAATCCATGGTGCGTTCAATGTTGTCGGAATCACTGCAAGCAGTAATTTCCCAAACGCTGATGAAGAAAAATGGCGGCGGCCGGGTGGCGGCACACGAAATTATGCGCGGTACTTCAGCGATCCGTAACCTGATTCGCGAAGATAAAGTCGCGCAGATGTATTCGGCAATACAAACCGGTGCGTCGCTCGGCATGCAGACCATGGACCAGTGTCTGGCAGATTTGGTCTCGCGCCGTATCATCAGCCGCGACGCGGCCAAATCGAAAGCCAAGTTCCCGGAGAACTTTTAACTAAAGGCTTTCTAAAATTTTAGTTAACAGACTCTGAAAACGTTTTAATCCTGTTTAATTTTTAGCACGATTTTTCAATAATTTTTAAGGTGCATTGTTATGGATTTTGATCGGTTATTATCGTTGATGGTAGAAAAAGGCGCGTCGGATTTGTTTATTACCGCCGGCGTACCGCCCTCGATCAAAGTCCATGGCAAAGTGGTGCCGGTGACGGCTACACCACTTGCGCCGGAAAAAGCGCGCGAGCTGGTGCTGAGCGTGATGAATGAAAAACAACGCAGTGAATTTATTGAAAAGAAAGAATTGAATTTCGCGGTGAGCGCACGCGGCATAGGCCGTTTCCGCGCCAGTGCATTTTATCAACGCAATTTGGCCGGTATGGTATTGCGCCGTATTGAAACCAAAATTCCCCAACCCGATGAATTGGGCTTGCCGGAAATTATAAAAGAATTGGCCATGACCAAACGCGGCCTGATTATTTTTGTAGGCGCGACCGGTACCGGTAAGTCTACTTCGCTCGCCGCCATGATTGGCCATCGCAACCAGAACTCCAAAGGTCATATTATTTCCATTGAAGACCCGATTGAATTCATTCACCAACATCAAGGTTGCATCATCACCCAGCGCGAAGTGGGCATTGATACCGAATCATTTGAGGTTGCGCTGAAAAATACCTTGCGCCAGGCGCCCGATGTAATTTTGATTGGCGAGGTGCGCTCGCGCGAAACCATGGATCACGCCATCGCGTTTGCGGAAACCGGTCACTTGTGCCTGTGTACACTCCATGCCAACAATGCTAACCAGGCGCTCGACCGTATCATTCACTTCTTCCCCGCTGATCGCCATCGCCAATTATGGATGGATTTATCGCTCAACTTAAAAGCCATTGTTGCGCAACAATTAATTCCTACCCCCGATGGCAATAGCCGCCGCGCGTGTCTGGAAATTATGATCAATACCCCACTGGCACAGGATTTAATTCGCAAAGGTGAGGTGTCGGACTTGAAAGAATTGATGAAGCGTTCAACTGAGCTGGGAATGCAAACCTTTGACCAAGCGCTTTACGCGCTCTACGACAATGGCGAGATTACTTACGAAGATGCCCTGCTACACGCCGATTCACCGAACGATTTGCGTTTGATGATCAAGCTCGGCTCCGAAACCGATGCAAACTATTTGTCCCACGCGGCAGATAGTTTATCGATCCAAAGCGATGAGCATAATAATCGCGGTAAGATGTTTTAATAAATTTTATGTTTATTTGATAAAAAAATGCCGGGCAATTCCCGGCATTTTTTATGATTCGGTTGCACATTAAAATCAGGATTGATTTCGTTGCATCCAGCTTTCCAAAATTACCCGCGCCGCAATCGAATCAACCGGATTGTGTTTGTAATCACGTGAGCCCCCGCGTTCCATTACCTCACCTTTGGCTTCAAAACTACTCAGACGTTCATCAACCATTTCTACCTTAATACC
This sequence comes from Cellvibrio sp., assembly GCA_021323495.1. GTDB lineage: Bacteria > Pseudomonadota > Gammaproteobacteria > Pseudomonadales > Cellvibrionaceae > Cellvibrio. The sequence continues at coordinate 10,705 of JAJQJO010000003.1, forward strand.
AAAGCGACCATGCAAGCGGTTAGCAAACTTGCGCGCGCGCGCGCTGAGTTCACTTTCGCTGCCATCCATATTGAGCGGCAATCCCACCAGCACTAAATCCGGTTGCCATTCCTTCAATAACTTTTCAATTTGTGTCCAATCGGGAATCCCGTCTTTGGCTTTCAATGATGTTTGTGAATTGGCGGAATGGGTGATGGTCTGACCGGAAGCGACACCTATATTTTTAGTGCCAAAATCAAAGGCGAGCAGGGTATTGATCATAGGGATACACAGGATTAAGTCGCGTTGATGCCGGGTATTCAGGCATGGCCAGCGGTACTGGAAATCAGATTGACATCAATGCCCAGAGTTTGGGCCGCTGAAGCCCAGCGCTCCTCGAAAGGGGTGTTGAAAATGATGTCTTTATCGGCGGGCACTGTCAGCCAGCTATTCGCAGCTATTTCAGCTTCAAGCTGACCCTCGCCCCATCCGGCATACCCGAGTGCAATCAAACATTGCTTGGGGCCGCGACCTGCAGCAAGGGCAGTAATAATGTCGCGCGACGCGGTGAGGCAGACACCGGAGGATATCTCCAGTGTGGATTGCCATTTAGTCTCGTTGGAGTGAAGCACAAAACCGCGCTCGGGCTGCACCGGACCACCACTCATAACAATCTGGTCGCCCTGGTCGGAAAGGTCATCCAGATCCATCTGCGAAAAAATTTCTTTGAGTAACATGGGCGTGGCACTGTTAATTACCACTCCCATAGCACCCTTGTCACTGTGTTCACAGATGTAGGTCACTGTGTGGGCGAATGATGAATCATTCAAACCCGGCATGGCGATAAGGAAATGGTCGCGCAAACTTCCCGGGGTTAGTTCATCGTAGTCGGTATTAAGGATGCTTTTTTCGTTCATAAATGCAGTATGAGGCCTAACAAAGGTAAAACAAGCGAAGGTGGCAAATTTTTCACTGATTGATCAATTGGCAGAGGTCGTGATCGTGGAGTTTTTGCCCGTAATTTCAAAATTCCAGGTACGGATTATTTGCAGACGATCCGCCTGTTTGCGTATTTCCGGTGGAAAGCTGGCAAAAGGGGCTGAAAGCCGCACAATCTGGCGCGCGGCATCATCGAGAATACGTTGCCCGGAAGATTGCAGTACTTTGATTTCGTAGATAGTGCCATCAGGATTAATTACCACCGACAACCGCAGATTGCCAGTGATATGACGGTTCAACGCTTCCTTCGGATAATTGCGGTTGCCTACCTGCTCAATTTTACTACTCCATTCATGCAAGTACTGGGCATCAAAGGATTCTTTAGTCGACACAGAGGTGAGCGTACGCACCCTTGGGCGCTTGGCATATTCCTGCCGCTGCTTATCCAGCTTGGCTTGCAGACTGGCGATTTCGGCGGAGACTAATGGCTGGTCTTCCGCCAGACCCTCCAGGGCCTCACGCTCTTCACGCTCATCCGGGTTCAATTTTAATTGGGTGGTCCGGTCGCTTTTAGCGGTAGTAGAAAGCAATTGCTGCTCTTTGATCTTTTTGGTGGATGCAGCCTGCTGCTGGGGCACTGGATTGACATCGCGCACCTGAACGTCGGCAAATTCAGCCTGACGTTCGGTAGTGAGCTGCTTAACTTCGTCGAGCGTGCCGCTCGCCTCCTGGTTGTGCTGGGCGAGGAAGTCCGCCTGTTCAGGTGCGCGTAAGGATTTGTGGGTCGCGAGGGTAATTTCGATGGTCTGTGAAGTATTACTGTGGTCAGGCAATTTAAAACTAAAACCCAAAATCAAAAATGCATGCAGGGCGAGCGCCAGAAAAAAGGTAAAGCTCAGGCGATCACCTGTATCCACTGGCGGCACGGCAAGGCTTTCTTCTTCCAGGGCAACGGCCTGATTCATCGGGTCTACTCTTATGTCAACGGCTACATATTCGATAAATTCACGTAGCTAACTTGATCAGTTGATTATTGCGCCGCTAATTTACGCTCTATGGCATCAATTAGCCGTGACCCAATTCCCGTGTTGTAGGCCTTATCAATCTCGCGGGCGCAAGTGGGGCTGGTGACATTGATCTCGGTAAGATAATTGCCGATCACATCCAGACCGACAAACATCAGGCCTTTGGCTTTAAGCGTCGGCGCTACCTGTTCCACTATCCAGTAATCCTGATCAGTCAGTGGCTGCGCGACTCCCGTGCCACCCGCCGCCAAATTACCGCGTGTCTCGCCTTTGGCAGGAACGCGGGCAAGACAATAGGGTACTGGCTCACCATCAACCACTAAAATCCGCTTGTCGCCTTCGGTAATAGCAGGGATATAACGCTGGGCCATTATAGTTTGGGTACCAAATTCGGTCAGGGTTTCCAAAATCACCCCCACATTGGGGTCATCCTGGCGGCAACGGAAAATACGGCTACCGCCCATACCATCGAGCGGTTTGAAAATTACGTCACCGTGGCTACGGTGAAACTCGCGCAAGCGCAGCATATCGCGGCTGACCAACACTGGCGGACAGCATTGGGGAAACTGGGTGGCGAAGATCTTTTCATTGCAGTCGCGCAGGCTACGCGGATCATTAACAACCAGCGCACCCTGATTCTGGGCTGCTTCAAGAATATAAGTACTGTAAATGTATTCGTTATCGAACGGCGGATCCTTGCGCATGATTATCACGTCCAGGTCGCCCAACTTTATATCTTCGTGCAAACCCAGCTCGAACCAGCTGTCACCATTGTCAGCGACAAATAAATTGCGGGTGTTGGCGCGCGCCTCACCTTGCAGGAGATAAAGGTCCCGTTGTTCCATGTAATGTAGATCCCAGCCTCGCTCCTGCGCCGCCAGCAGCAATGCCAGCGTTGTATCTTTGTAGAATTTAATATCTGCGATAGGGTCCATTACCACGCCGAGGGAAATAGTCATAAACAGTACTCGTAATAAATAATACAAATTGTGTATTATCGGGATGTATAAATATTTTGCCGGGCTGCTCAGAGCGGGCTAAAGTTAAGTCCTGAAGGCAATTAAAGCAAGATTATTGCAGACAGATTAAAGCGATCTAAAAAAACAAAAATCGGAACAGATTGCTCATATATTCAACTAGTTATGGCACAACCCTAAAAACTGTGTTAAAAGTTCGTTTTCATTGGTGGCGTTATTTTGACGCCCGTTTTAATGGATGAGTATTTATCCATTTTATGGCTCGAAACAAATTTCAACCAATTCACGAGTATATCTGGCAACTAGGGCAATAACATAAAGGCAAGGTCAGAGTATGGAAGTAACTTACGAAAGCCTCAAAGTGATGGTTATCGACGATAGCAAAACCATCAGACGCACGGCTGAAACACTGTTAAAAAAAGCGGGTTGCATGGTAATTACCGCCACCGATGGCTTTGATGCCCTGGCGAAAATTGCCGACACCCGTCCCGATATTATTTTTGTCGACATTATGATGCCGCGCCTCGATGGCTATCAAACCTGTGCCCTGATCAAAAATAACAGCGAATTCAAGACCACACCGGTCATTATGCTATCCAGTAAAGATGGTCTCTTCGACAAAGCCAAAGGGCGTATTGTCGGCTCTGACCAATACCTCACCAAACCCTTTAGCAAAAGCGAATTGCTCGGTGCCATCGAAGCGCATGTCAAGCATTTGAAAGCATCCTGATCACGGGTATCCGGGGTTACCCCATTCGGGTTTTTGATTATTACTGGCGTGCCTGCTGCACGCCCCGGATTATCCGGTAATAGTCAGGATCAACGTCCAAAGGACTGTTTAACATTCGCCGCATTGCCTGCGGAACACTTATTCGTTTTTTTGGAGCATTTATGGCCAGAGTACTAATTATTGATGACTCACCAACCGAAACCTACAAACTTACCAGCATGCTGGAAAAGAATGGCCATGTAGTCATGACTGCTGACAACGGTGAAGCCGGTATAGTGATGGCGCAAAAAGAGCTGCCTGATGTCGTTTTGATGGATGTCGTCATGCCCGGCCTGAACGGCTTCCAGGCAACCCGCCAATTGTCAAAAACCCCTGAAACTGCCCATATTCCCGTCATTATCGTAACCACCAAAGACCAGCAAACTGATCGTGTATGGGGTATGCGCCAAGGCGCCAAGGCCTATTTGTCCAAACCCATTACCCAGGAAATATTAATGGCTGCGATGGCCGAGGTACTGCGCTAATCGAAGGATAAGCCCATCGCCGCAGGGACGACCGATAGACAATAACAAGTATCAGCACAAACTATTGAACAAATCGGCCTTTGTGTCGCAACCCAGTGTTGATACACGACAGTTACGGATAGATTTATGCCAGAACCACAGGCCGCCTTCCAGGCCCTGCTTACATTAGCCCAGCGCAGCCGCGCGGCCGCACGCGGTCTGCCCGCCCAGGCGGACATACGTCCCCATTGGAGCGGGATAGGATTTGCACTTATGGGCAGCTATTTTGTGGTACCCATCGGCGAGATATCAGAGATGCTGGAGGTTCCCAACCACACCCATTTACCCGGCGTACAGCCTTGGGTAAAAGGTGTCGCCAATGTGCGCGGCCGACTGTTACCCCTATTTGATCTGGCAATGTTTTTTGGCGACCGTCTCACCGGCTCGCGCAAACACCGCCGGGTATTGATCCTTGAAACCGAAACACTTTATTCCGGCCTAATCGTCGACCAGGTGTTTGGTATGCAGCATTTCCCGATGGATGAATACAGCGATCAGGCTGGCACTGTGTCAAGTGCGATTTTGCCATTTGTCACCGGTAGTTATCCACAAGGAGGCGAACGATGGTCACTGTTTCGCCCGGCATTGCTGGCCGAAGAGCCGCGTTTTACCAATGCGGCAAAAACCTGATCCAGAAATTGCAAATCGGTTACGAGTGCAACCCTTTTGAAAAAGTTAAGACAAAAGCAAGTTACAAAAAGAAGAGTTAGGCCCAAATGCTAGATTGAGAGTCAAATTGAAGCTTTCTGCCTCGTGCAAAAAGCGCAGTGGATAGAAAAAATAAAACCGAACGCTGGTTAGGAGTGCTTAGATGAAAACTGATTCAAAGATTGCCGCTTTCAAGGCAAAACCGACGACGATTATCGCCTCGGTCTTGCTGGTGGCTTCATTTGCTGCCGCGATGGTGCTGCTGTTCCTGATCAACCAGGGCAAGAGCAATGACCAGCGCTACCTGCAACAGGCGGCCGACTTGCGTGCGCAAGCCTATCGCTTGACCTCCTTATCGCGTGATGCCACCTCGGGTGATGAAAAAGCCTTTGGTGAATTGACCAATGTGGTCGGGAGCATGGGTAGCACCTGGGACATGTTACGTGCCAGTGACGAACGCACCCGAACATCGCTTGATACTGAATTCAAAAACTTCGGCGCTATCTGGAATCGTGTAAAAACCAACGCCGAGGCGATTGCGACCAACAAAGACCTGATCGTATCGCTCAACAACGTGGGTACTACCCTGAACGAAAACCTGCCCACCTTGCAGACCGAACACAACAACATTGTGGATATCCTGCTCGAATCAGGCGCTCCTGCGGATCAGGCGATCCAGGCTCAATTGCTCTCCTGGCGCGCCGAGCGTATCGGTCGTAACGTGGATAAAATGCTGCGCGGCGACACCGACTCAGGTGATGCTGCCGACCAGTTCAACCGCGACGCCAACTTCTATGCGCGTGTACTGACTGCTATGAAAGAAGGCGACCCGGCACTGCGTATTACCCGTGTATCCGATTCACAGGCGCGCGCCAGCCTCGACCAGATCACCACATTGTTTGAGGGTGTAAACAAATCGATCCAAGAGATGGTAGAAGGTGCTACTAACCTGACCCGCGCCCGTCAGGCATCCGATGCATTGCTGAACGACAGCCCGGAACTGCTGCAAGGTCTGGCTGCTATCTCCGATAAAATCGCTGCACAGGCAGACAGCCGTCCATTCATCAACAACATGACGGTAATTATCCTCGCCGCAATTACCCTCGCCTCATTGTTCTTCCTGGGCTTCAACCAGTATATGGGTGCACGTAAACGTGCGGATGAAACTGCCGATACCAACGAGCGTAACCAGACCGCGATTTTGCGTCTGCTCGATGAATTGGCCGACCTCGCGGACGGTGACTTGACTACCACTGCAACCGTAACCGAGGATTTCACCGGTGCGATCGCGGACTCTATTAACTTCACCATCGACCAGCTGCGTATCCTGGTAGCGCGAATCAACGAAACTGCGGTAAACGTATCGGCCGCTGCGCAAGAGACCCAGCAGACTGCACTGCATCTCGCCGAAGCATCTGAACACCAGGCTCAAGAAATCGCCGGCGCATCAGCGGCAGTAAATGAAATGGCGGTTACCATTGACCAGGTATCAGCGAACGCCGCCGAATCGGCAGCGGTAGCGGAGCGCGCGGTATCTATCGCCGGCAACGGCGCAAAAGTGGTACAAAATACCATCCACGGGATGGATACCATCCGCGAACAGATCCAGGACACTTCCAAACGTATTAAACGCCTCGGTGAATCGTCCCAGGAGATCGGTGATATCGTAAGTTTGATTAACGACATTGCGGACCAAACTAACATCCTCGCACTTAACGCTGCGATTCAGGCATCGATGGCCGGTGATGCAGGCCGCGGATTTGCGGTGGTAGCGGACGAAGTTCAACGCCTTGCGGAACGTTCTGCAGCAGCAACCAAGCAGATTGAAGCGCTGGTAAAAACCATTCAGAACGATACCAACGAAGCGGTAATTTCGATGGAACAAACCACGTCTGAGGTAGTGCGCGGTGCACGCCTCGCACAGGATGCGGGTGTGGCACTGGAAGAAATTGAAAACGTATCGTCTAGCCTGGCGGAATTGATCCAGAACATTTCCAACGCCGCGCGCCAACAAGCATCGTCTGCGGGCCACATCTCCAATACGATGAATGTTATTCAGGAAATTACGACCCAAACATCCGCCGGTACTTCAGCGACTGCACAGTCGATTGGTAACCTGGCCGAGATGGCGCTCGACCTGCGTGAATCGGTAGCCGGTTTTAAACTGCCGGAAGAAGATATGTCGGAAGGTCGCGCCACTGCGGCGCGTAAAGCCATGGCCACCACTCCGGCTATGGAGTTCGACAGTAATGCCGAAGTCATCGATCTGGACGACGAATTGTTGCCCGACGATGACATTTTCGCCCATACCTCAAAAGCCTGATAAACAAGTGATGCCAGCCCTGCTGGCATCACAGCCAGTAACTTACAGATAGTACCTATATAGAAGTACCTATGGCCTGGTCGCTGCGCACGTTACCTACACTCACCGAAGACCAGTTTCTCCAATGGGGCAAACTGTTAGAGGAGCGCACGGGTATCCAACTGGTTTTCCAACAGAAAGCCTGGCTGGAATCGCAAATGAACTCGCGCATGCGCGACCATGGCTATGAAGATTACGACGTTTATTTCAATTTTATTTCCAAGGAAACGATTGAAGCAAAACTTGAGTGGTCGCGCCTGATCGACCGTGTTGCGGTAAAAGAGACCAGCTTTTTCCGCCACCGCGAATCTATTGAATATGTGCGTAATTACCTCCAGCAAAAAATCAATAACCAGGCGCTAAATAACAGTTTTGATATTTGGAGCCTGGGTTGTGCCACCGGTGAAGAGGCCTACTCTCTGGCGATGGTAGTCAACGATTGTTTTGAACTGGCGGCGATAAGCCCTTATTACGGCATCACCGCCATGGATATCAGTTCGTCGGCCTTGGCGACCGGTCGCAAGGGCCGCTATAGCAAACGCCGGGTCGAGCAAGTAAAACCCGATGAAGCCAAACGTTACCTGCAAGCTTCTGCTGACGGTAATTATGAAGTGGTAAATAAACTACGCGACCGCGTGTGTTTTACCCACACCAATATCATCCATGCGCGCCAGTTACCGGTAGTGCAAGTTGATGTGATTTTTTGCCAGAACTTGTTGGTTTACTTCCGTCGCTGGCTGCGCCGCGATGTGTTGAATGCCCTGGTCGAGCGCCTGAAACCAGGCGGATTATTAATAGTCGGCCTGGGCGAAGTGGTGGATTGGGAACACCCCGAAATGCAGCGCACTGGCGATGACCAGGTGCAAGCTTACGTTCGTGAAGAACGATAAAAAAATTCGCTCCGGGCGAGAATAACGAGAGGAAAGTTCTGCATGGCAGATAACCGCAATTTTGCCGCGTTGGATTGGTTGATCCATGAAATCAGCGAGACGCTGAAAGAAGCGCGCCAAGCCCTCGAAAGCTATGTTGAAAATCCTAAGGATGCTGCGCGTATCCGCTTCTGCCTGACCCATATCCACCAAGTACATGGCAGTCTGCAGATGGTCGAGTTCTATGGCGCCGCCATGCTGGCCAGTGAAATGGAACAACTGACCCAGGCAATGGTTGCCGATACGGTGGCCAACAGCAGCGAAGCGCAAGAAGTACTGATGCGCGCCATCCTGCAATTCCCACTCTACCTCGATCAAGTCAAAGCCACCCGCAAAGATAATCCGCTCGTGGTTTTGCCATTACTCAACGACCTGCGCGCAGTGCGCGGCGAAAGCCTGCTTACCGACACTAAACTCTTTGTACCCAATCTGACTCCCGCTAAAAAAGTCAGCGGCACCCGCCTACCGGTCACCCACGACAATGTGCAATTCCAGGCGATGGTGCTCAAGCTGCGCCAAATGTATCAGTACGCCGCCTCGGGTTTTATCCGGGGCGTTAACCCGGATGAAAATCTCGCATACCTGCAGAAAGCTTTTTCGCGCCTGCAAAAGCTGACCCACGGCACCGCGCGTTTTGCACTCTGGGATATCTGTTTGGCGCTGGTTGAAGCGATTGAAATTGATGCGATTGAAATCAGCGTTGCCGTCAAAAACCTGCTGCGCCAACTCGATAAAGAAATCAAAGTACTCGCGGTACATGGCACTAAAGCACTCAACAGTTTCACCAATGACGAGCTGATCAAAAACCTGCTCTACTACGTTGCGCGCGCGGGCAAACATGCACCGGGTTTCCCGCCTAATTCGCAATTGCAACGCGTTTATGAAACCTACCATCTCGAAGAAGCACTGCTGGAAGGCAGAGAGAGCGGCGAAGAAGCGCAGAACATGCTCTCGGTCCCCGACGCCGACGCCATGCGCTCCGTAGTAGGTGCACTTAAAGAAGAACTCAATCTGATCAAAGACAGCCTGGATATCTGCCTCGCTGGAGGCGACACTCACTCAGCACTGGGTGATGCCTTGCCAATTGTAAAACGCGTGGCCGATACCTTGGCCGTACTCGGCTTGGGCGACCTGCGCAAACGGGTGTTGGAACAAGGCGCTGCGCTGGATTTAGTGGTCGAATCCCATGGTCAATTGACCGATGAGCAGTTACTTGCCGTTGCCAGCGAGCTTATTGCGGTAGAAAACTCGCTCGACAGCTTGGCTGAAATGGGTACACAGGACGGAACCACCGGCGAAGATTCGGATATCACCCTCACCCGCGCCAAAGAGTCGGTATTGCGCGAATCGCGCAATGGCCTTGAACACGCCAAAGACGCAATCATCGAATACATCGCCTCCCAGTGGAATCGGCAACATTTGCAATCAGTGCCCACGACCCTGCGCGAAATCCGCGGTGGCCTGGAGATAATGCCGTTACCACGCCCTGCGCGGATTCTGGGCGCCTGTGCCCGGTTTATCGAAGAACAATTGCTGGAACATGACGCCACTCCGCAATGGCCAACCCTGGATACTTTGGCCGATGCCATCACCAGTGTTGAATATTATTTGGAGCGCCTCAGCAGCGGCGGTCGCAAAGAGGAAAACGATCTTTTGCTGAGCGTGGCAGAAGAGAGCGTCGCCAGCCTCGGTTATGCCGTGGCCAAAACCACCAGACCTGCAGCTGAAATTACCGGCGCGCAAAGCGATGATGGCAAGGTCGCGCATTCGATTGAGCTGGAACAACCCGAGTCGGTTGAAGAGAGTGCTGCCGAGGAGGAGTTGGCGGCGGTCTATCAGGAAGCTATTGCACCCGCACCCAGCCCCGAAGATGCCGCACAGTTGGCAGCTATCTATGCCGAGGCCCATGCCCCGGCGGAGGAAGTAGCACAAGAATTAAGCGCTGCCTACAGCCAGGCTTTTGCCGAAGCAGAAGCCGCCGACACGCCGGCGATTGAGGTGAAAGAAGAAATCGCCATCGTGGAAGCTATTGTTGACACTGACAATGAAGAAGTAGCGCTGGCAGAGCCAGCCGGGACAAATCTGGTCGCTACTTCCAATGCGCCGGTTATCCAGCGCGACGACGACGATATCGACGATGAAATTATCGAGATTTTCATCGAAGAAGCCACCGAAGTTACCGAGACCATCGGTGACTACTTCCCGCGCTGGGCACAAAATTTTGATGATAAAGAAGCGCTCACCGAATTCCGCCGCGCTTTCCACACCCTGAAAGGCAGCGGCCGTATGGTTGGTGCCAATGAAATCGGCGAGCTGGCCTGGTCAATTGAAAACATGCTCAACCGCGTCATCGACCGCACCATTGTCGCCAGCGCTGTACATGTGCATATTATTGAAAAAGTGCGCCAGCTGCTGCCGGATATGATCGCGGCTTTCCGCGACAACGAACCCAATCCTAACGCAGCACTGGCGGAGACTTACCGCCAACAAGCCATCTCCCTGTCCCAAGGTGTCACACCGGAAGAACTATTGACAGAATTGGGCGATAGCCGCGCACCGGTGGCAGTACCCGAGGCTAGCGACACAGGTGATAGCCATACCTTGGCAGAGGAGGAAGATGAAGAGGACAGCGATCTGGAAATGGAGTTGGAAGAGACGCTTGTCGACATCGAACCAGAGCCTGAAATAGCTGGCGAACCAGAACTTATCTTGCTGGAAGATGACGATGTTGCCGAAAGTCTCGATGAAGAGCTAACCCTTGATGCGATGAATTTGCCCGTCGCCGAAGAAGATGAAATTCTTGATTTCGGTATCGAGGACGAAACACCACCATTGATGGCAATGGAAGATCAGGTGGAACTCGTTGATGAAGATGAAGTTGCACAACTGGCACAGGTTTATAGCGAGCACCAAACCAGCACGTTTAATTTCAGTGAAGCGACCAACGACGATATTGATATCGACGACCCTGATGCCCAGCTATGGGAAATTTTTGGCGCTGAAGCCCTCACCCACCTGCAGGTAGTGGCGGAATTTATCGCGCGGATGGAGGCCGAAGCCCCGATTTACGAACCGCCCAGCGAAGGCATGCAACGCGCCTTGCACACCCTTAAGGGCAGTGCGCACATGGCTGAAGTCACCCAGGTGGCTGAATTGGCCACGCCGCTGGAGCGTTTTGTTAAGGAACTGCGTTCCTATCAGGTCAATATCAACGACGATATCCTTCAGCTCCTGCGCGATGCTGTTGGTTACACTCAAATTGCCCTGAATCAGATCGAGACGGGTGAAGTCGTTGATATCCCCCGTCTACAGCAGTTTGTCGCGCGGGTAAATGAGTTGCGCGAAATCCACGTCGCCCCGCTGGTCAGCCTGCAAGAGCTGGACGAGAGTGGTAAGCGTCCGGTCGATCCGGAATTACTCGCTATCTTTATGGCTGAGGAAATGAACCTGCTGCTGGGCGCAGACAGGATTATCGCCCAGTGGGCCGCCGATCCAGCTGACGCCGTGCAGTTGATCCCGGTGATGGATGAATTGGGCAAACTCACCCAGGCTGCCGCCCCAGCTTATTTGCCTGCGAGGGCGGAGCTGAGTGAAAAACTCCATAGCGTTTACGAGACAATCATTGCCGAGCAGTTGGCCTGTTCTCCCGCTGTCTGCAATACGCTCAATGCCGCCCATATCGCACTCCTGGATATGGTGGACGCCATTGCCGCCGGACAAAACCTGAACGGCATACCCGATGCGATTAATGACGCACTGGATGATCTGCTCAGTACCGAGGCCGTCACGCTCAGCACCCTGATCAATGACGAAATTCCTCTGGTTGAGGAAGACCTGCCGCTAATCGAAGAATCGGCACTGGTGGAAGAAATCGGACTGGACGAAGAGCCTATCCCACTTATCGATTCGGACGATGCCCTCGAGCTTGATAAGGTCAGCGAGAATGCATCGGGTGCCTACGACTACCTCACAGAAGCCATCGATGACGAAAACACTACATCGTCAATCGAAGAAGAATTTATCGAGCTGGGCGAAGTCACCGAAGCAGAACCGACCGCCTATGAGTATCTGGCGGAAGCTATCAATGATGACCTGGAGCTGACCGGGGACCAAAGCACTACACCGGATGAAGAAGAATCGCTCCTTGCCGGATTAGACGAAATCATCGAGTTTGGCGAGCCCGCCGACAGCGAACCAAGCGCTTACGAGTATCGGGTACAGGCTGACGACCATGGCATCGAACTGATCGATGAGGACGCTGATACTGAGTACAACCTGCTACCCGAGCTCACCCTCGTTGAAGAGGAAATTGTACCGGCACCGGAGGCTGAACCTGAGGTAGATGAACTCCCGGAGCTGGAGGAAGAAATCGCCCTGGATGCGATAGCCGAAGACAACAGCGATTGGGTTGCAGAAGCCTATGATGCCGTCGCAGCTGAGGCAGAGCCGGAAGCAGAAGCGCAGGATATCGCGCCGCAACTAGCTGAGCCTGGCTTTGCACTGGATGAAGATTTTGACCCGGAAATTGTTGAAATCTTTATTGAAGAAGCGGGCGAATTGCTCGAAGAAATCGATACGTCACTTAACGAGTGGCAGGACGATTGGAACAATAGCGACTGCGTGGAAGAACTGAAGCGTTCGCTGCACACCTTTAAAGGCGGCGCGCGGCTCGCTGGTTTGACCGATCTGGGCGACCTGTCGCACGACTTCGAAACCATCCTGATCGAGATGGATGACGATGTAGAATTGGACCAATCCTTCTTTAACCGTCTGCATGGTTTTCAGGATCGTATGCATGCCGGCGTCGAGCGCGCCAAGGCGCATATGGACGGTAGCGTTGTGGCCGAACCGGTCCTTGATGAGGTAACGGAACCGCCAGTGTTGGACAGCTACGTTCCGGTATTGGACAACTATGTCAGCGTCGATGAAGCCGTTGACGATATCCAGTTCACTGAAGACGTTCCGGTGCTCCAGGACGAACAACCGTCTTACAACAGACCGACCATTGTGGTCGATAACACCCGCGACCTTCCCGACAGCAATTACGAAAATACCGGTTACGAACCGGATGGTGGCTCCTACCAGAAACCGAATGTACTGACCTTTGCGCCCAAGGCCAAACCGGTTGCACCGGTCCCGGGGGCGATTCCCGGTACCGAATACGGCGGCGGCCTGCGCTCCGGCAATACCGGCCCCGCGCAAGTGCAACACTTGGCGGCACGCCGTACCGGCCCGCAAGAAGTGGTCAAAGTCTCCGCCGAACTGCTCGAAGAACTGGTTAACCTCGCCGGTGAAACCTCCATCAGCCGTGGCCGTATGGAACAACAAGTCAGCGACTTGAGTGGATCCATCGAAGAAATGGATTCAACCATCCAGCGTTTACAAGAGCAGTTGCGCCGTCTGGATATCGAAACCGAAGCACAAGTATTGTTCCGCCAGGAACAAATGATGCAGCACGAAGAATTCGACCCACTGGAGATGGACCGCTACTCACAATTGCAGCAGCTGTCGCGCTCGCTGATCGAATCCGCGTCTGACCTGATGGACTTGAAATACACCCTCGCGGATAAGACTCGCGACACTGAAACCCTGCTGCTGCAGCAGTCGCGGATCAACACCGACCTGCAAGAAGGCCTGATGCGTTCACGCATGGTGCCCTTCTCCCGCCTGGTGCCGCGCCTGCGGCGGATCGTGCGCCAAGCCGCGACCGAGCTGGGCAAGGAAGTTGATTTTGAACTGGATAATGTCGAAGGCGAACTGGACCGTACCGTCCTTGAGCGGATGGTTGCGCCACTCGAGCACATGTTGCGTAACGCGGTCGACCACGGTATCGAAACACCCGACGAGCGTATCGCCGCCGGTAAGAATCCGAATGGCCGTATCCTGCTAACCCTTGGCCGTGAAGGTGGTGATGTAATCCTGCGCCTGATCGACGATGGCCGTGGTATCAACCTGAAACGGGTGCGCGAAAAAGCAATTGAGCGCGGTTTGATGGCCGCCGATGCGCAGCTCGCTGATCAGGATGTGATCCAGTTTATCCTGCATGCCGGCTTTAGTACCGCCGAAAAAGTTACCCAGATTTCCGGCCGTGGGGTAGGCATGGACGTGGTGCACTCCGAGATCAAGCAGCTCGGCGGCGCCATGTTTATCGACTCCAACTGGGGTTCAGGTACCGAATTTACTATCCGTCTGCCATTTACCGTGTCGGTTAACCGCGCCTTGATGGTACAAATTGGCGATGACCTTTACGCCATCCCGCTCAACTCGATTGAGGGTATCGTGCGCGTCAGCCCGTTTGAGCTGGAACATTACTATCAAGATGATACCGCCCGCTTCGACTACGCCGGTGAACATTACCTGGTGCGCTATTTGGGCAACCTCCTCGACTCCAGCGCCCAACCAAAACTCGATGGCCAAAGCCTGCCGTTGCCCGTGGTCCTGGTACGCAGTACCGAACATACAGTGGCACTGCAAGTGGATCGGCTGCTCGGCTCGCGCGAGATCGTGGTAAAGACCCTTGGCGCCCAATTCAGTGCGGTGCGCGGCGTATCCGGTGCCACGGTAATGGGCGACGGTAATGTCGTGGTGATCCTCGACTTGCATGCCATGATCCGTGAACAGTTGGCACTTGGCCTGCAAAACGCGATCTTGCTCGAACCGATGAAAATCGCCCCGATTGCCGAAGAAGACCTGGCGGAAAAAATCATTATGGTGGTGGATGACTCGGTAACGGTACGCAAGGTAACTGGTCGCTTCCTTGAGCGCGAGGGCTTCCGTGTGATCGCCGCGAAAGACGGTGTTGAAGCCCTGCAACTGCTGCAGGATCACATGCCCGACGTGATGCTACTGGATATCGAAATGCCGCGTATGGATGGCTTTGAAGTGGCCAAAAATATCCGTACCAGCTCGCGCCTGAAGGATCTGCCGATCATCATGATCACCTCGCGTACGGGTGAAAAACACCGTGAGCGCGCGTTCAGCCTCGGCGTGAATAAGTACATGGGCAAGCCCTATCAGGAAGACCTGTTGCTGAGCAATATTAATGAACTGCTCGGCAAAACTGTGAAGTAAGGCGGCGCCCATGCTGCAACTGGGAATACTGGTCGATAGCGCCCAAAAGCAGCAAGCGCTGACCCACCTGGTCACCCAGTCGGGTCACAAAGTGGGTTGCCATCTGCTACTTCCAGCACCCAAAGCTGCGAGCCAGAAGCTGGCAGAACACGCATTGGATGCCTGGGTGGTAGATGTCGCGGAGGATTATTGCGACGACCAACAATTACTGGAGCAGTTATTTGCGCAAAGCCGGGTGCCTATTATCCTCAGCGATAGCAGCGAATTTGCGCCGGGCAGTGAAGCCCATAGCGCCTGGCTGAGACGCACCGGTTTACGCCTGCAGAGGTTGCGCGGTGATATCAACCTGCAACAGGCCAATCCTGCCAACGAGCTCTGGTTGCTGGCTGCCTCTACTGGTGGACCGGCAGCAGTAAAACGGTTTTTGGCACAATTGCCCGCCAATTTGGGCATCGCTTTTTTGTACGTGCAGCATATAGATGCCAACCAGGCAGTGACACTGAACCGGATGATGAGCAATGCCGGCAGCTACCCGGCCATGGTCGCCACCCAAGGCGTAGTGTTGGAAGCCAACAGCCTGACCCTGGTGACCGCGCGCGACGCGGTCGAAATACTCGAAAATGGGACCTTGGTGGTTAACTACGGTCAATCATGGAAAGGCAGTTATGCTCCCTCGATTGACCAGTTGGCCGCAAATGCTGCACGTATTTATCGCGAGCGCTGCGGCTTGATTATTTTTACCGGCATGGGTGATGATGGCGCCGTAAGTTGTAGGCTCATCAAACAAGTTGGTGGCAGGGCCTGGGTGCAATCACCCGACGATTGCACCAGCGATTCCATGCCCGTATCTGCCCTCGCCACCGGTTGCGTTGGTTTGAGCGGCACACCGGAATATCTGGCGCGCTCACTCGCGCAGTTGAAACGCTAACGACATTTGGTAAGTACAACAAGAACCAACAGGATCAGACCTTCATGAGAGCTCCCCAGCGCATCGAGAAAAAAGTACAAGAAGTTGCCAGCCTGCTTATTCCGATCCAGGGGCGTTTGCTGCTCGCACCTAACGTGACCGTTGCTGAAATCGTACCCGTATCCCAAGTTGTCCCGATTCAGGATGCACCTGCCTGGTACCTGGGTAATTGCAGCTGGCGTGAACAAACCATTCCGCTACTCTCCTTTGAAGTCATGAATGGCGAAGACAAACCCGGCGTCGCCGCGCGCTCACGTTTTGCCGTACTCAACACCACCGGCGTCAATGACTCACTCCCCTTTATCGCCATTCTTACCCAAGGCCTGCCACGTCTTGCGCGCGTGACCGAAGAAGAAATCACTGAACGCGAAGATGCTG
>JAJQJO010000465.1 GCA_021323495.1 Cellvibrio sp.
GCGCAAGATTTGGGCAGTGACATTGCCAGGTTGGTTGGCCAGGGTATCGACGTGCGGATGGATAATACCGAAAACCATATGCACCATAAGTTTGCGATTGTCGATAAAAGTATATTGGTTAATGGCAGCTTCAACTGGACCCGTTCGGCAACAGACTACAACCAGGAAAATATTTTGGTAACCAATGAACCAAAATTGGTGGCGGCATACTCGGGAGAGTTTGAGAGTTTGTGGAATGCATTTTTTCGTTAAGAATATAAAACCAGGAGGATGATAATGAAATGTACTCAGTGTAAAACCGCCTCGCTAGAGCCTGATGAATTGGAACCTGGTTTAGATGATGCTTTTGCCAAAGCGCATGACTTTAAAACCTGGCTGTATCAGCAGCCCAACAAAGACTTGATCAAACAATTTCTAGTTATTACCCCGGAATAGTGCCAACAGGATTCGCCAGAGCGCTGGCGAATCCTGTCGTAATTATTTTTCTTCTATTTCATCCACATCCACTTGTCCGCTCATGCGGCGGGTAAAATGCGACCAGCACATACCCACAGCGAGCAGCGCGGCAAGTAATATTTCTATCACCCACGCCAGCGCGGATATATCCGCAACGCTCAAAAATCCCCAGTAAATAAACAGCCACACCAGGCAAGCAAACAGCGCAGCGAGGGCGATTATGCCAATCAGCCCAAGTGAATTAAGTGTGGCTTTAATATAAATCCCCCAGCCGATTAACAAAATAATTCCTGCGATGACAACATAGGGAGTGATACGGTCCAGGCTGGCGTAAACCCAGTGGAAATAGGAATAGCCACTGGGGTTGTAACTGAGCAACACCAATAGGAGTGCAAATAGAAAACGTAGCGCAATACCGCTGGCAGTGATATTCATAATAAGTCTCCTTAGGGTTCCGGTAGCGTTCCGGTAGATAATTTTTTAGTGTGGTTTTTACGTGATTATTGAGAAAAATACCTGCGATATTTCACAAACCCGATTTTGGCATCCGGGTCGTAACCCATAGCGGTGTAAAAATCGCGCGCATCACGGTTTTCACTGCTGGTTTGCAGCATAATTTTGGAGCAATCCTGTTCCAGGCAAAAGGCTTCGATGTAATCCATCATGCTTTTGCCAATCCCCTCACGTTTATAATCAGCACTGACCACGACATTTTCAACCAGTGCAAACGGTTGGTTGTCGAACATCACATCCTGGCAGAGGCATACGAGCGCGGTAGCAATGATTTCGCCGGCATCATCGCACACTAACAAGTAAGTGGTGTTGCTATTTGCCACGGCTTCAATGCGCTCCGGCAATACCGAGACGGGCGAAAGTGTATCAAGTTCACGGTATAGGTTAGCGACGGCTTCGGCGTCTTCTTTGGTGGCTCTGCGAATATTGCGCATAATAATTAGCTCTCTCTATATAGCGGACAAGGTCTTGTCCCGGTTACGCCAAAACATATCCCTGGTTATCGCTAAACAGGGATATTGCTATACTGTATTAATATACAGTATAGTTGGGTGTTCATTGACCCGGTATTACCCCATGAGCAGTATCCTGGAAAAACTCCGTATTTTATCTGACGCCGCCAAATATGATGCTTCCTGTTCCTCCAGTGGTAGCAAGCGGGCCAATAGCACCAAAGGTTTGGGAAATTCAGACGGCATGGGCATCTGCCACAGTTATACCGAAGATGGGCGCTGTGTGTCGCTGCTCAAGATCCTGTTTACCAACCATTGTATTTATGATTGTGCATATTGTGTCAGCCGGCGCAGTAACGATGTCAAACGTGCCGCATTTACCGTCGAAGATGTCATTGACCTGACCATTAATTTTTATCGCCGCAATTATATTGAAGGCTTGTTCCTCAGTTCGGGCATTTTCAAGAATGCTGATTACACTATGGAGCGATTGGTGCGTGTGGCGCGCACGTTGCGCGTGCAACACAATTTCAATGGCTACATCCATGTGAAGGCTATTCCTGGTGCGAGCCCCGAATTGCTGCATGAAGCCGGGCTATACGCGGACAGGCTTAGTGTGAACATTGAAATTCCATCCGAGGCGAGCTTGCAAAAAGTGGCACCGGAAAAAAATTATAACGATATTATTACGCCGATGAATTATTTGCGGAATGAGAAAGAAAAGTATGTAAATGAAAAACCGCATATTAAAAATACCCCGCTTTTTCTTCCCGCTGGGCAAAGTACCCAATTGATTGTTGGGGCGTCGCCAGAAAATGACCGGCATATCCTCCAGTTGGCCAGCAGCCTCTACCAGACCCAAAAATTAAAACGGGTTTATTATTCCGGATACGTGCCTATCGCCACCGATAACCGGGTCCCTGATTTATCGGCGCCACCATTGGCACGTGAAAATCGTATTTACCAAGCCGATTGGTTGTTACGTTTTTATGGCTTTTCGGTCGATGAAATCCTCGATGAAAAGCAGCCGGACCTGGATCTTGAGATAGATCCAAAATTAGGCTACGCCTTGCGCCATCCGGACAAATTCCCGGTTGATATCAACCGCGCCGATTATGAAATGATATTGCGCGTTCCCGGCATTGGCGTTAAATCCGCAAAAAAAATTATCAGCTCCCGACGACATCAGCACTTGCATATCGACCATCTGCAAAAAATAGGGGTGGTGCTGAAGCGTGCGCGCTATTTCATTAGTTGCCCTGGATTGGCTGTTAAGCCGGGTAGCTTCCATGCAGAAAATGTGCGTCAGGCAATTATTGCCAGCGACAGGGTAGCGGCTCCGGCCCAGCTGGGGTTGTTCGGGTAACGCTATGGTTTATATTTACGATGGTAGTTACGAAGGATTGCTCAGTTGTATTTTTATTATCTTCAAAGCGCGCACAGTGCCAGTGGCTATCACCACGGCGGCCAGCTATCAATTAAACCTGCTGGATAGCGCAGAGCAGGTCGACACGAATGATGAATGGGCGGCGCGCGTGCTCAAGGGGATTGATGAACGAACAAGCGCGCGTGCGTCGCCCCTCATTTACAAATTATTTTTATCAGAGTTACCCCAATGTGAAATATTGGTATATCAGGTCATCCAGGCCATTATCCGCAAAGGTGATGAATCGATACTGGAGAACTTTGCCGATCCATGCATTTTGAAAGCGGCACAAATCGAAAAAATGATTCACCGCGAGGTACATCGTATGCATGCATTTGTGCGCTTCCAGAAAAGCCGGGATGGATTATTTTATGCAGCGATAGATCCTGATTTCAATGTATTACCCTTGATTGGAGATCATTTTGAGCGGCGTTATG
>JAJQJO010000194.1 GCA_021323495.1 Cellvibrio sp.
GCTATGGCCAATGCAGGTTTCGCTGTTGCTGGCAAAGCGGCCGCCGCGCGCGGCGGCTGGCTCGCTACTGCGGTGCTATTTCCCGCCGGGATTTTTAAACTCTGGCCCAACTTCACCGTGCTGTTGCGCAAATTGTTGTATTGCATCAAGCGTTGGGTACTCACACCATAACGCGTGGCGATAGCCGACAAACTATCCCCCGCCGCCACTGTGTGTTGCCGCTCAAAATCGTTCATGGTGCCCGCTTCTATTTGCGCGGCGATATAAGTGCCCGCAGGCGGATGCTGGTAAAAATACTGCCGGATACCTTTAAAAACGGATTGCGCCATTTGTTTGCGATATGCAAGGGTTGCTAACTTGCGCGATTCTTCCGGATTGGAAATAAAGCCAGTTTCAACCAAAATCGAAGGCACATCCGGCGATTTGAGCACCATAAATCCCGCTTGCTCGACATGGCGTTTATGCAGGTGTGCAACACCGCCCATTGAATTCAACACGTGACGTCCTACCTGCAAGCTGGAGTTCAAGGTCGCGGTCATGGACAAATCCACTAACACCCCAGCCAGCACCTGATCCTTATCATCGAGGCTGATATTGCCTACCCCGCCGATCAGGTCCGATTCATTTTCGCGCTGTGCTAAAAAGCGTGCGGTTTCCGAGGTGGCGCCATTTTGCGAAAGTGCAAACACCGAGGCACCGCGCGCGCTGGCTTTGGTAAATGCGTCCGCATGGATCGAGACAAACAAATCAGCTTTCATATTGCGTGCAAGATCGCGGCGTTTTTTGAGCGGGATAAAATAATCACCGGTGCGCGTTAATTTCCCTACAAAACCCGGCTGGGCGTTAATCGCCGCGACCAATTCTTTGGCAATGGAAAGAGTGACTTCTTTTTCGCGGATGCGGCTCGGCCCCATTGCGCCCGGATCTTCACCGCCGTGTCCCGCATCCACTGCAATAATGATGGTGCGCTTGCCCTGTACATCGGACGAGGTTATCGGTTGAGGGGTGGGGGCTTGCGTCGTTGGCGCAGCGGGTTTGATAACCGGTTTATCCGGTGGCGCAATGGTCGGCTTGCTGTCAGGTGCAGGAAGCGTATTGGCGATAGCCGCCGCCGCGCTGGGAGCTACATCATCATATAAGTCGATCACCAAACGGTCGTGCATGCCGGCGCTGGCTTTCAGCGAGAAACTGTTGGGCGCGACCTTGGCCTTTAAATCCAGCACCAGACGCAAATCGGTTTTATTGTTTACATAACTGCGAATTGCCATTACCGGCGTATCTGCAAGTGGCAATTTAGTTAAACCGGCGCTGAGTTTGCTATTGGGTACATCGAGGATAATACGGTCGGGATTGCCGGCGAGGGTCAGGCTGTGCTGCACCGGCGCATCCAGATCCAGCACTATGCGGGTGTGGTCGGGGGCACGCCAGACGCGCACGCCATTGACCGTGGCCGACTGGGCTGCCTGGGCAAACAACACAATGCCCAAGCAACAAAAAGCACTCAGCCAGCGAAAAACAGACATAGGCGATCTCAACAACATCAAAAACACGCTGATTGTAACTTTTAAAAAGTTATGGGGGACGCGGCAAATAAGTGCTGTCGATAAGAACAGCTTGGCGCACACAAGTTCGCACTCTACCGCAAAACCCTGTTTTCGCTCTAGCAGAATTGCCAATCCGATCACTTTTTACCCGGCACAACGTCGGCAGGATTTCCCCCGTTCTGTGAACCAGGTATAGCCACACCCAGGCAGGCCTCTGCATTATGGCTACCATAAAAAACTTCCCTCCGGACTTTTGCTCATGCCTCTAATCACCCAGCGTTACCTTTTGCGCTTGTCCATCGCAGCCAGCCTGGCCTTAATCAGTTCTCCCGGTTTTGCCATTAGTTACGGCATCTACGATTCCCGTGGCCTGGCGATGGGTGGCTCGGTCGCTGCAGTTGGCACCCATGCGCAGGCCGCATTTTACAATCCGGCGCTGCTCGCCTTTCACGATACAGAAGAGGAAAAGGGTCGCGATGGACGGGTTTACTTGCCCACGTTGGTAGTGCAAATATCTGATGCAACTGAAACCGCCATTGAGGCGATGGACGATGAACTGGATGTCCAACTCAGTAACGCGATTAATGCCTTCAACGCCATGCCCGGTACCGAGAGCGCTGCGCAAATCGCCGAGTCAGCACAAGAGCTGAGCGATGCGTTGGACGATATTGCCAATCAGGATCTGAACGTTGATGGTTTTATCGGCTTTAACATTAGTGAACCGAGTAACCGTGAAGGCGGCCAGTTTTATTTCGGCACACGCTTGATCGGCGGCGGCGTTGCCAACGTCACTGAGGCCGACAGCGCCCTGCTTGATGATTATATAGACTCCATGAACCAGATCGCTGCCGGTGTAGACCCCGCCACTGTGGCCGCGCAGTATCCACAGCTCATTAGTGCTGATGGCGATTTGATCGACCCCACCGACACCCTGACGTCCAATGCCGATGTCAGCGCACTTGCCATCAGCGAATGGGGCCTGGCCCTGGCCAGACAGTTTGAGTGGCGCGACTACATTATTGCTGTTGGCATCACCCCCAAATTGATGCGCGTCGATGCCTTTCGCGATACCGCCGACTTTAATGACAGCCTGGATTCAGTAGAAGACGGTGTCGATGGACTCTCCGATACCCAATCAACCCACATTACCCTCAATGCGGATTTCGGTGTGGCAGCCATCATCAAGGACCACTACCGGGTCAGCCTCACACTCAAAGATGCCTTTGAAAAAAGTTTCACTACCGTCCAGGAGCCCGACCCGGTCACTGGCGAAGCTCCCCCCGACCTCAGGGTCACCCTCAGTTCGCGCGCACGGCTCGGCATGGGTTACGTCACCGAAAAACTTAGCCTTGGCCTGGATTACGATCTGGGCGAAGCAACACCCATGGCGAGCGAACCTGGCACTCAGGAATTAGGGCTCGGTATGGAATATCTCGTACTCGATGGCCTTGCATTGCGCGCCGGCTTCCGCAATGACCTGACCGGCCTGCGCGCTAATTTACTCAGCGGTGGCCTGGGCTACCAATGGAAACGTTTTGTGATGGATATCGCCTATGTCGGCGGTGGTGATTATCGCGGCGGCGGCTTGCAGCTGGGCTGGACCTTCTAACCTTTCATAAACTGGCTGATATCAAATACCTCTGCCGCATGGGCGCGCATGAATTCAATAAATTCTGCTTCAGGTAACGGCCGGGCAATTACATAACCCTGGGCAATATCGCAGCCGTCTTTTTTGAGTATCTGCAGGGTTTGGTCGTCCTCCACGCCTTCGGCGATGGTCACTAGCCCCAGCTCGCGCGCCATCAAGATGGTGGAGCGCACTATGCTGTGGTTGCGCGGATTGCCAAGCATATCGCCAACAAAACTGCGGTCGATTTTCAATTCACGGATCGGGAACAAGCTCAAGTAAGACAACGACGAATACCCCGTACCAAAATCATCCACCGAGGCGTAAATCCCCAACTCGCTCAATTGCGTGAGCACTTTTTTTACCCGTTGCGGATCGGATGCGACCGACGTTTCCGTGAGTTCGAGTTTGATATCGCCGGGCACGCCCTGATACCGCACCAACGCCTGGCTGATAATGTCGGCGAGATTGGATTCAATCAAATCGTATGCGGCGATATTGACACTGATACAACAGGGCAAATCGCGTTTGCGCAATAACACGGCGACCCGGACCGCTTCATCAATCATTTGCGCCGTCACCTGTTCGATCAAACCGGCATTTTCCAGCAGCGGAATAAATACGTTGGGAGGCACCAGCCCCAGGCGTGGATGCTGCCAGCGCACCAACACTTCGGCCGATACAATTTTTCCGGTGCGCAAATCCAGTTGCGGTTGGAACACCGGATAAATCCCCTGCACATTACCGTCGATAAAAATCGAAATAATATCCAGATCCACGCGGCTGGGTTCCATCGCCGCCTCGTAAGCAAGCCACCGGCGCCGGCGCAACTCGCTCATCGCCAACGCCGTTTCTGCATGCCGCATTAATTTTCCCGCCGAACGTCCGTGCTCCGGCCAATAGGCCGAGCCGCCCACAAATTGCGAATTCAAGCCCGGATCTGACACCGCCATAGCGCTGCTTAGGCGTTCAAATAATTCCAGCGCATTGCACTTGTTAATAAAGAGCGCGAACACACCCCGCCCCAAATAAGCGGCCAAGGTATTGTCCAGTTTAAGCAGATGGGTGGTGAAGGCGCTGACAACCATCTCCGCGCGCGTAAAACCAAAGGTGCGCACAATTACATCCAGGTCGACCAGTTTTATTACCAGGATTTCTTTTTCCTGTTTTACCGGCCGCTGGTTCGCATGAAAGTAATCGTCCAGCTGCTCGATAAAATACGGCAGTTTTGCGAGCCCTGTTTGCGCATCAAAATTAATTGCCCGACGCAATTCCTGCTCCGCGATTTCGCGTTGCGCCAAGGCAGCGCTCAATTCCCGGGTGCGCTGTTCTACCCTTCGTTTAAGGCTCCAATACCAGCTAGCGCCGAACAAAAGCGCCGCCAATAAAACCGCAAAACCGGTGAAGAAAAATGGCAGCCAGCGGTTATCTGCACGCACGGGTTCCAAATCACTTTGCCATTTTTGGTACAGCGCCTGATAGCTACCGTTAGCGATGGCCATGCCCAGTGAGTCCTCCAACCATTGGGCCACTTCCGGCTGGTTTTTATTTACCGCGAAAGCATAACCGCGCGACCAGAAAGGCGGCCCCATCCGGGTCAATTCCCAGTGCTGCTGACGCAGCAGGTTATCGGCAGCGAGGCTGGCCAGCACCGCGTAATGTGCCTTGCCCTGAAGCACAGCTTCCAGCGCCAGCAGGGTGTTTGCAGTGAGGACCAGATCGGGTTCAAGCGCTGCACCCTGGAACTGTTGATGTGCAAAAGATTGCTCTTCAACGGCAACCGTTTTGTTCACAAGATCGCGGATAGACGACACGCGCGCGGCAGTGGGTAACGCATAAATCGCATGCGACGAATAAAGATAAGGCTGGGTAAAAATAAAATGACGTGATCGCTCCTGCGAGTAATACATGGGCACTACATCCAGACGCCCTTCCTCTAATGCGCGCATGGTTTCCGGCCAACTGCCCAAACGATGCACTGCCTTGCTGCCACCTATACGCGCAACCACGCGCGCCAAATCTACGTTAAAACCCATGATCTGGTTTTGTTCCATCCATTCAAGCGGGGGATAGGCCAGGTCGCCACCAAATAAAATGTGGGCGGGAGGTTCATAGGCGTAAACAGGCCGGGCCAGGAGGAGACACAACAGGACAAAAAAGCAGGCACAGCGATATCGACCGGCATTATTGCGCGCGCGCAAACATGGATCGCTGCCCGCCGAAAATGGGTAACTCAGGTACATCCTTTAACACTCTATTAATGGCAAGCCAATACCGCATCAGCTGAAAGATCAACTAAGCCTAGGGCATTAACAGGATTTTCACCAATAGGACAAACGATGGCAGACAGGGGCGAGATAAGCGCTCCGTCATGCGGTTGGCAACAGTGCACCCAAGGCTGCAAGGCTGGTACGAAGGTCTAAACGGCGACCTTCACCTGCGCTGCTGATATCAATTACCAGATCCGGTGCAGCCAGCACTCCTTCACCCCGCGCCGGCCATTCAATCAAACACAGGTTGGTGCCGGCAAAATAATCGCGGATACCCATGTACTCCAACTCTTCCGGATCACCGAGGCGGTAGAGGTCAAAATGGTAAACCGTCCGCGTCGCAAATTCGTAAGCTTCCACCAGTGTATAGGTCGGGCTTTTGACTGCACCTGCGTGGCCAAAGGCGCGCAGGATTCCGCGCGTCAGGGTGGTTTTGCCTGCGCCCAGGTCGCCCAGTAAATGCACCGTCAGCGCTTGGGGATAGTGTATGAAGGCGCGCCCTAACTGCTCGCCTAAAGCGACCATTTCGGTTTCATTCCCAACTAGATAGTCGGCCAGATAAGTAGGCATGATCGCGTCCAGACCCTAGAGCAATTGGCCGAGATAGGAGATCAAATCCGTCGCCAGCAGGCTGCGCTGGCCGACATCGTCCGCCGCCAGATCGGCGGCGCAGGCATGGACCACCGCTCCCAGGCGTGCCGCATCCCGCGCACTCAATCCCTGGGCGACCAATCCGCCCAAAATGCCGGACAGCACATCGCCCATCCCGCCGCTGGCCATACCCGGATTGCCATCGGTAACCACCCCGATAACCCCGTCGACCGAAGCAATCAGACTACCCGCGCCTTTTAGGATTACGCTGGCATTGTAGCGCTCGGCAAGCGCACGTACCGCCGCAAAACGATCCGCCTGGACTTCTGCCGTGGTGATACCCAATAAACACGCGGCCTCGGCGGGATGGGGAGTGAGTAGCCATGGACTGTGTTGTTGATGGCCAGCCACAGGTACAACACGGCCTTCGGCAAGGATATTTAATGCATCCGCATCCAATACCAGCGGCAAGCCACTTTTCACCGCCTGTTGCAGCATCTGCTCTGACCAGGGTGTGCGTCCCAAACCAGGGCCGACGACCAGCAAGGTCGGGCGCGCCAACAAGGGCTCCAGCTCCTGTCCGGAAACAACCCCACAGGCCATAATTTCGGGCCGGCGCGCGAGGATCGCCGCAACGTGTTCAGGGCGGGTGGCAACGCTGACCTTACCTGCACCGGTGCGCGCCGCTGCTTCGGCGGACATCAAGGCAGCACCGCCGTAGCCGGTATCGCCGCCAACCACCATTACATGGCCAAAATCACCCTTATGGGCATCCGCAGCGCGCGGGCGCAGTAGCGGTAATAAATCGTTCAATGCCAGACGCTCTGCATCGGGCAAAACGGAATCATAAGTCGTTTCGGGAACATCCAGATTAGCAAGGACTAACTCACCACAAACAGCCGGGCCGCGCCCGGTCAGCAATCCACGCTTGAGCGCGATAAAGGAAAGCGTAAGTTCGGCCTGTACCACCGCCCCGGCAACTGCACCGGAATCGGCATCCAGACCTGAGGGGATATCCAGCGCTAGCACCGGTAACCCGGTTTGGTTGAGCTGGTCAATTGCCGCCGCGAACTCCCCCGCTGGTGCACCGCGCAAGCCGATACCCAGGAGCGCATCAACTATCACGCCGCTAGCGGG
>JAJQJO010000195.1 GCA_021323495.1 Cellvibrio sp.
TTTTATCGAATTGCGAATTGGCTTTACCGGTTTTTTCATCGCAATGGATGAGATACGTGTGGCGTTCGTCCCAAGGCGTGTTATTGACCTGGGCGAGAATCATTGCAGGTTTTTCCGCATCCACATTAAACAGATAATAAAAAGTAACCGGATTAAAACAAAATCCAAAAATGCGCAGGTTGGTCAGCATGCGTACTGCGCCATCAGGGCAACCTATGCCTTCGTTATTGTTCGACGCCAACAATTTATTCACTTCAATACACACAGCATCTTTTAGAGGCACGGCAGGATCACCCAGAAAATCAGCGCGGCGAAAACTGCCAGCGTTAACACGATTCACTGACCAGCCGGCAATACCCTTAAATAAGTTGGGTAATTCATCGAGGTCAATATAAAACAAGGTCGATGAGTAACTGAACTCATGGCGCTTGGGAAGGAAACGCCGATGGCGCACACTGCCTTGATAAATTGCACTATGCATACCGGCACCCGAAATTAAACAGCACTGGTTTATTTACCATATCTCACCCAACATTTTATCTACCATATCTCACCCAACATTGCGGCTACGCGAATCGCCGATACCACCCCGTCTTCATGAAACCCATTGCGCCAGTAGGCACCACAAAAATGGGTATGGTTAATGCCACTGATTTCCGCCCAACGCGCTTGTGCTGCGACTGATGCACGGGTAAACAGCGGATGACTGTATTCATATTCGCCATAAATTTTTCCAGGATCGATAGCCTTGCCAGCATTGACTGATACGCAAAATGTGGTTGCCGAGTTCAGTTTTTGTAGAATATTCATGTTGTATGTCAGTGCCGCATTATCATCATCGTGGGTTAACAGGTAATTCCAACTAGCCCAGCTGCGGCGCAATTTGGGCAGCATGCGAATATCGCTATGCAATACCACCTGATTTGATTGGTAAGGAATTGCGGAGAGAATGTCATCTTCAGCTGGTGACGGATCAGCGAGTAAAGCCAATGCCTGATCACTGTGGCACGCAAAAATTACTTCATCAAACCATTGTTCACCAAAACGATGGGTAGTGACTGCAACGGATTCAGGGTTGCGGCTTACATTCAGCACCGGGCAATTGGTATAAATTGTGTCTTTATATTTTTTTGTCAGCGGCAATAAATATTGGTTGGAACCACCTTTGATGGTGTACCACTGGGGTTGCCCGGTCACCGTCAACAACCCGTGGTTATGGAAAAAACGGATAAAAAACGCAAGCGGCATAGCCGCCGCAGTTCCAACAGGTGATGACCAAATAGCGGACACCATGGGCAAGATATAAAAATGGATAAATTTTTCGCTATAGCCCTGCTGTTGCAAATATTCACCGAGGGTCTGTTCTTCAGGAATGCAATTATCCTGGTAGAGCCGGGTACAAGCAGAATTAAATTGCAGTATTTCTTTTAACATCCGCCAATGCGATTTATTGAACACATTTTTGCGCTGCGCAAATACCCCATTAAGCGAAGTGCCGCTGTATTCAAAAGCGGTGCGCTGGCAAGCAACACTAAAACCCATTTGTGTAGGTTGGTAAGCAACATCAAGCAGGGCAAGCAACTTTAAAAAATTGGGATAGGTGCGGTTATTAAACACAATAAATCCGGTATCAACCGCCAGATTACCTTCAGGTGCAGACACTATCCTGGTCGCGGTATGCCCACCGATTTCATTGCCAGCCTCAAACACACTGACATCGTGGCGACGCGATAGCAAATAACCACTCAGCAATCCGCTGATCCCTGAACCGATAATGGCAATTTTTTTTCTGGCGATTACAGACATGCGTGAACTCTTGGGCTGAAGTGCGTTAATAATATGATCTGTATTGGCAACGTTAAGGCCGCATTTAAGGACCCAAATAAACGCATAGCTAAAGGCATAGCTAAAGGCAAAGTTAAATGCATAGCTAAATACATAACTGAATGAGTTAACTGCATAATCAAGTGCGTGAAATTTTGCACAATAACCACACCTGCATACGCAATGGCAGGAGTGCAACGGTATTCATCGTCCATACTAATTGCCAGGGGAATTGCACTAGCCAACGACGTTTGCGAATACCCTGCACAATATTGTCAGCCGCTTCGGCTGTGGTCAGTGCAAAGGGCATTGGAAAATCGTTGCGCTCGGTGAGCGGCGTCTTAACAAAACCGGGGCGAATCACTGTTATATCGATCGCTTCATTGGCCAGATCCACGCGCAGCGAATTAAATAAATATTCCACCGCCGCTTTGGACGCACCGTAAGCCTGTGAACGCGGCATGGGTAAAATACTCGCCATGCTTGATATACCAACTAATTGCGCACGCATCGTCGGCGAATTATTTTTACGCAGTAATGGCAAGCAAAAAAGTAAACTGTTGACGGTACCCCACCAATTGACTGCCATAACTTTCTCAAAGGGCGCGCGTGATAACTGTGTTGCATCGACATATTCGCATGTGCCTGCATTCAGGATGACGAGGTCAAGATGCTGTACCAGTTGATTAATTTTTTCACCTGCACGCTGGCTTTCATCGACATTGGCAAGATCAACTGGTATTGCCACGCAATGTTCCGGAAATTGCTTGACCAATAAATCCAGCTGCGCCCCGGAGCGGGCCAACACCAATACCCTTGCACCTTGTTGCAGATAACGCAATGCCAGCTCATGGCCAATCCCGCTCGAAGCGCCCGTTATTAATACTGTGTAAGGCGCGGGAGTGGAGTTCATAAAATCCTCGGTCAGGGCTTTACCGGTAGCAATTGGGCGAAGCGTGCGATAGTGTCTTTTCGGCTCGCAGCCAAATCCACAATCGGACGCGGATAATTATCCAGGGCTGGCGGGTTGTGAATATGTTTATTCGGTAAATGCGCCAACTCTGGTACCCATTTACGAATGAATTCACCATTTGGATCAAAACGTTCAGATTGGCTGACGGGATTAAATATGCGGAAGTAAGGTGCTGCATCAGTACCGGTTGAGGCGCTCCACTGCCAGCCACCGTTATTGGCTGCAAAGTCGCCGTCGATTAACTGTGACATAAAATAGTCTTCGCCCCAACGCCAATCGATTTGGCAGTTTTTAGTCAAAAACATAGCGACTACCATACGCAAACGATTATGCATCCAACCGGTGGCATTCAATTGGCGCATAGCCGCATCGACTATAGGGATGCCGGTTTTACCTTCACACCAGGCAGTAAACAGTGTTTTGTCATAACGCCAGGGAAAAGCTTCTGTATGTGGCTGCATTGCTTTGCGTTTGCAAACCTGTGGGTAATCCACCACAACATGCTGATAAAACTCCCGCCAGATTAATTCACCCAGCCAGCAGTTTGCGCCTGCATTACCACCTTCCCACTCGCCACGGATATAGGCCAGCACGGCCGTAATCGCTTGCCGGGGTGACAGTGACCCTACGGCGAAATAAGGCGATAAACCGGAGGTACCCTCAATGGCTGGAAAATCGCGCTGGTCTTGATAATGGGAAAGGGATTGTTCAATAAATAGATCGAGGCGGCGGTAAGCTTCCTGTTCGCCTGCAGGCCAGAACGCGGACAATTCGTGCAGTTCATGTCCGGCAAACAACTGATCAATTTCATCACGCGCTGCTGGTTGCACAGTGGCGAGCGCAGCTTGCCTGGCAGGTGCCGGAAGCGGTTTCAGGGTCAACGGCATCACGGTATGCAACCATTTCTTTTTGAATGCCGTGAATATTTTATAAGGCTCACCCTGGCCATTGCGAATCATGCCCGGTGGCACTATGCAACGGTCGTGGCAGCGCTTGACCAAAATGCCGTTAGCGCGCAGCAGTTGGTTGACTGCATGATCCCGATTCAATTCATTGAGCGGATACTCCGCATTAAAATAACAATATCCCGCTTGCAGGCGCTGGGCGATACGCAATAATGCGGGTGCTATTTCGCTGGTTTCTTTTACCCGAAAAACCAATAGCGGAATATTAAGGCTCGCCAATTCCCCGGCCATTATTAATAAGTGACGACGTACAAAATCCAGTTGCGCCGGTGCGATTGTGTGCAGGCGAACGTAGGCATCGCAATGTATATAAACTGCAACAACACCCTGCGCCAATTCTGCCGCGTTATATAACGCGGGATTATCGTGGATACGCAAGTCGTGACGCAGCCAAACCAATGAAGTCATTTTGCGCCTACTTTTTTCTTTATCTGCCTGATCGCAAAGCCCATCACGGGAATGTGCTCATATAGCATGGAGCCCGCATCAAAATAATCACGGTGGTAATAAATTTTATCGTTAAATAATAGATGGGTATTGCCGGTTAACTCGAGCGACTTTCCGCCGGCTAATTTTTTATGGCGATAATGCATCGTCCAGAAAAGTATAGCCTCGCCCCGCTCTGCCATTTCCATGGAATGATGGAATTCAAAACGGCAATCGATCAAACCACCCAACATACCGGCATAATAATCACTCAGGTTTTCAAGTCCGTTAACAGCGTGGAGGGGATCGCGAAATTGAATATCCTCACTATAAATATCGGCCAGGGAATGGAGGATACTTTGGTCAAAATGCAGGTACAAATTGCGTATTTTTTGTAACACCGTGAGCGTCATATAGCTAACTTATCCCTTTAATAATTCATTGATCGTGGCCAGCGCTTGTTGCTGGTTGTCACACAGGTATATTCCTGTTTTTGGTTCGCGGCTTAGCGCCCGAAAAATACGCGCTGCATGCCCCACCAGTACAACAGGTGTGGCAGACCGTTCCTGCCATACACCCAAGTGTAGCTGCAGGCCGGCGCTTGTTAATGTCTCCCCTCCTGGAACCACAATTATTTTTGCATCCAGTGCTTCTGCGCAAAGCAAAGATTCCCGCGCATTTAAATAACCAAAAAATTCTGCCTGATGCTGATTCACCAGCAGGCCATAATTTAATACTTGCGGTAACAGCGGACTTTCATCCTCAACAACGGATACCAGCAGAATTTCTACCCCTTGGGCCGTTTGTCGTTGGCGACTTTGGGCTGCCTGAATGTGTTCCAGCAAGATTGCTGCAAAAAATGCACGTCGTACCGGTTTGCCGGGCTCATCCCCATGCAATCCCGCCAGGAGTGGTACCAATAAATAATCAGCAACCATGGCACTGGGGTAAAGGGCGAAAGTTTCTTCAACCAGCCGCTCAAGTTGATGGCGATTAAATGCCGTTATTGCCACCTGGATTTGTTGGATCAATTGCAGCCAGATCGAATCGATAGGCGGAATATCATCGCCGCGTTGTTGGTCGGCGAGCAGCGCCTTTACTTTGCTAATCGCCAATCCACGCCCCAGCCACAGTTGGATTTCCTTAACGCGGTCGATATCGGCACGGCTATAAAGCCTGTGCCCTTTGGTGGTCCGTTGAGGTATCAATAAACCGTAGCGCCGCTCCCATGCGCGCAGGGTCACGGTATTCACTCCCGTCACCCGGGAAATTTCGCGGATGGGTACAACGTCATCCACCACCAATGCAAGTTCATCATTAGCCATCATCTTTACTGGCTATCCTCGATAATGTGGTTGCGTAAACCTAACGGTTCGGGATGCGGAGCCCAAAAAGTCTGCGCTTTCAAATAAGGGTTATCGAGCTTTAATAAATGATGTTTAAGTAGCGTGAGCGGCACCACCAAAGGTACCCTGCCTGCCTTGTAAGATTCGATGAGTTGGGATAATTCTTGTTTGTCCCGCGTATCCAGATGTTGTTTCAAATAGCCGCGCAAATGCATGATCGCGTTGGTATTGCCTTTACGCGTTGCATGATGTGCAAGCGCTTCCATAAACAAACGGAAGAACTCGTCACTGCTGGTGTAAATGTCGCGCGCTGAGAGGTTCGCTAAATAACGGCCGATGGAAAAATAGCTCGGCACGTGGTGCGCCATTACCTGATATTTATAACGGGAATAAAAATCGATCAATTTTTTTGCCGTGGGTGCGCTGGCAACATGGGTTTTAAAATCATGATAGGCAAAAACCCGCGTAAGAAAATTATCGCGCAAGCCCGCATCATTTAATCGTCCAGCCTCTTCCACCGGTAACAAGGGCATCAGCTCGATAAGCCGTTTTGCATAGGCGCCCCGCCCTGCACTGTCGGCAGAAAAACCGTTGGGGTAATAACGCTTCATACCAAACACACCACAGCTGGGTGATTTTTGCATAAACACATAACCGCAAATGTCCGGCATATGCGCCACTGCGAGCTCCGCCTGTGCAACCAGTGCGGCGGTGAAGTCCAGGTCCGGGCTTTCAATGCTGCGCACCCGAGTCTCGTCCCCCATCACCACCAACCGTATCGGTTTACGTGGAACTCCCAACCCGATGGCCACTTCCGGGCAGACAGGGCGAAACTCAACATATTCGCTGAGCACATCGGTCAAATAGCGATTGCGCTTGTGCCCGCCATCAAAACGGACCTGTTCACCCAACAAACACTGGCTGACACCCAGGGGAATCTTATTCACGCTTATTCCTATACAAGTAAACTATCTTGTACAAGTTTTATAGCAAAAACTTGTACAAAGCAATTTTTTTGTATAGGAATTTTTTGCTGAAAGAGAAAAGTAGCGGGAAAGGTGCCTGCTAAAAGAGAAGAAATTGGATTAACAGATATTTCTAACTAATTGACAGGCAATAAAAAAGCCGAACGTTTGTTCGGCTTTTATAAATCCCGCACTCATTAATGGGTAGGAATTTTTATATCTTCAAACAAATCATCCAACTCGGCCCGTGAATGACGATTAAAGGCTTCGTTGATAATATCTTTAGTCAGATGAGGGGCAAACTTCTCGATGAAATCGTACATAAACCCACGTAAAAAAGTACCGCGGCGGAACCCGATTTTGGTAACGCTGGACTCAAACAAGTGGCTTGCATCCAAGGCAACCAAATCGCTGTCGGTAGTCTCGTTGTACGCCATACTGGCGATAATCCCGACTCCCAATCCCAGACGCACATAGGTCTTGATACCGTCTGCATCGGCAGCCGTAAAGACGACTTTAGGCGCAAGCCCCCGATTGATAAATGCCTCGTCCAATTTGGAGCGCCCGGTAAAACCAAACACATAAGTGACGATTGGATACTTGGCAACCTCTTCCAGGGTCAGGTTGGAAACCTGGGCCAGCGGATGATTTTTAGGTACCACA
>JAJQJO010000196.1 GCA_021323495.1 Cellvibrio sp.
TTCAAGTACAGCCTGTGTAAATCAAACTGAGTGGAATCGGGTTGACAATCTGAAAGCATGTGAGGCGTCAGTAAAGGCTGGCCAATCGAAGGCTCGTAATTTTTAAGGGTGCATTGTTATGAATCTTTCTAAGGTAAGAAAGTTTTTATTATTGTTTTCAATAGTGGTGCTAATTGCATGTGGGCTGTTTTTATATAAGGCTGGTGAGATATTTGAAATAGACAGGAAGCAGGCGATAATGGACCAGTTCGAGCAGAAAAAGTCGTGGTCATGACTGAAAAAAAGCTCAATGGAAATGGATTTGATTCCGATGTGCCTACTGGAAGCGCGCCGCGCTCAGCAGCGGATGTGGCTATTATTCAGAGCTGGTTTATCTTGAATTAATGAAGTTGCGTGGAGCAGGTAAGTTATATGCTGTTCATGTTGATACAAAAGTCATTATGGATAACTTTAAGGGAGTCTATAAGGAGGAGGTTCCTTTGAGTGTATCTGACTACAATGAAATATCTGCGAATTCAAAAGCGCTCTATGATAGCTATCAGGAAGAAAGATATATGCCAGGGTTGGGTGATTTTGACAATGAAATGCCAAAAGAGGTTGATGGGCTTTTAAGTGGGCGTTAGTTTCAAGGTGGTAAATGGTTTCGTTGACCGCAATTGTGTCAAGACTTTGGAGGTTAAGGTTTAATTTGAGAAAATGCTCGCATTTTTTTTAAAGCGCGTTGCGATCAAATTGCAGCGCGCTTTTTTTAAGCGTGCAATAAACTACTGCGCATGTTTAACTATTTGCGCGGTAGGTGTGGTTAATCCTTTACGCCATTGGTAAATATCACACACAATTTTGATTGCAATCAACACCAGTAACCCTGCAACAGGTTCATTTAGGTCGGATAATAAAAATCCTGATCCGATAATGGCGACATGTAAAATTACAATCCGTTTATAGGGGGCCATCATAATTGTCTCCGGCGTATCTGCGCCTGCTCCGCGGGCTCTCAGGTCGCGCAGCCAATCAATTAATTGATA
Organism: Cellvibrio sp.; assembly: GCA_021323495.1. Taxonomy (GTDB): domain Bacteria; phylum Pseudomonadota; class Gammaproteobacteria; order Pseudomonadales; family Cellvibrionaceae; genus Cellvibrio. Next base: position 1,026 of record JAJQJO010000196.1, read on the forward strand.
AATTGCCAGGGCGAGCACTGCCCAGCCGAGCTGGCGCTCATGAATTATTGGCATGATTGACGGGACAATTTCACCAAACCCGGATTTATGCTGTAAATCCTTGCCGAACAGGAGAACGATAAAGGTTCCGTGGGCGAGCGAAAAGATCCCGTAATGAAAGCTAAAAAATACGGCGGGAAATAATGTGGAAATAATTTGCGTTAGATTTTGATAGGGGCGAACCACCATTTTTAATACGGTAAAAACGCCTATCAACAAATTTTCGATCCAATATAAAAAGATCAAATCAAAACTTTTCCAATCCCAGTGGAAAACTCCGTACACGGGCACCAGGTTTAATAATATAAGGCTGGCGAGAAATACAGAGCTCATGCTGGGCATCTGGTTGGTCATGTCGGATTTGCCTGGGGGGTGCTAGCAAAAAAGCGCACCGCGAAGTTACGGGCGCGCGCTGTATTATTTTTATTTTATAAACCCAGAAGTTACTTCTTGCCCGGTGCCGGCCCGGTACTTTTGCGAATAATAAATTCCGTCGGCAATACGCACTCACGTTGGCTGAGCGGTTCGCCTTCAATCACCTTGAGTAACATATCCATCGCCATCTTGCCCATCTCTTCCGCCGGTTGCGAAATAGTGGTCAGGCTGGGGTCGGAATATTTGGCATAGGCGATATCGTCAAAGCCGGTGACCGACATATCTTCCGGAATACGGATGCCCTGGTTTTTCAGGGTTTGCATAGCGCCGATGGCCATCTCATCATTCATTGAGAACACCGCGGTCGGGCGCACTTTCATATTGCAGAACTGGAAGGCGGCGTTAAGGCCGGACCACATAGTGAAGTCGCCCTCGGCAATCAAATCTTTTTCAAAGGGAATGCCCGCATCTGCCAGTGCTTCTTTATAGCCCTCAAGGCGATCTATGGCGTGGGGGTTATCCTTGAGGCCGGAGATAACGCCAATACGTTTGTGGCCGAGGCTAATCAGGTAGTTCACCATGGTTTTAGCAGCGGCGCGGTTGTCGATACGGATTGCCGGGCCAGTGGTGTATTCGCAACCGCAGGCATTCACGCAGGGAATATCGGGCGGGATATTGTTCTGGCTCTTTTCCGAGCTGGGACGCAATTGCACTATGCCATCGGCCAACCGGGTTTCTACGCGGCGGATATATTCAATCTCCCGTTCGGTGGTGCCGCGCGTATCGCCCAACAGTACGGCGTAACCCTTTTGCTGGGCACGGTCTTCCAGGGCGCGAATAAAGAGTGAGTAGAAAGGGTTGGCGATATCCGGCACCAATACCACAACGGCATAGGCGCGCGCAGAGCGGAAGTTGCGCGCTAGCATGTTGGGGCGGTAGCCAACCTGTGCGATAGCGTTGTGAACCTTCTCCAGGCTTTCATCAGAGACTTTTTCGGGGTTGCTCAGGGCTCGTGAAACAGTTGCAACAGATACGCCGGCCAGGCGAGCAACATCGCGAATATTGGACATAAATACGACCTTTAGGAGCCGATAGGAGGATGGATTGGAAATGAAATTATTGGAGATTTACTTATTTGCTGGAAAATTTACTACAGGTCGCCAAAAGAGACTAGAAAAATAACATGTAAACGGTTACATTAGGCTGCTATGCCAGTGCTTACGGTCAACTATCCTATATGCTTGGTTGCAAATGCACTGACGATTGTCGTTTTGCCCTGAGTCTCAGCCTCTTTACTACAGATTGTTGTCAATGAGTTGCCGCACGGATGTGATGGGATCAGATAAGAAAAGCGATCACTGTCGATCCACATAATAAATCGGAATGCGTTAATGATTCTTCCTCTTCTTGATATTGCCATTGTCTTGCTCTTTATTTGCTCGACAATTTTTGTTGGTTTCTGGGTTTCGTCCCGCGCCTCCAAAGATATGAACAGCTATTTTCTCGGCGGGAATAAACTCAAGTGGTACATGCTGGGTTTATCCAATGCCTCGGGTATGTTTGATATCAGCGGCACTATGTGGCTGGTGTATTTGCTATTTGTCTACGGGCTGTCGAGTATTTACATCCCCTGGCTCTGGCCCACCTTTAACCAGATTTTCCTGATGGTATTCCTTGCGACCTGGTTGCGCCGTTCCGGGGTAATGACCGGTGCCGAATGGATTATTTTCCGTTTTGGCGATGACCGGGGTGCACGCCTGTCCAACATTATTGTGGTGGCATTTGCGCTGGTGGGCGTGATTGGTTTCCTGGCGTACGGTTTTATTGGTATCGGTAAATTCGCTTCCGTATTTTTTCCGTGGAAGCTCTCTGATGATCCACATATGAATGATGTGTATTACGGATTGGGTATGACCATCATCACCACCTTTTACATTATCAAAGGCGGTATGTTCTCGGTGGTGTTTACCGAAGTGTTCCAATTTATTGTGACGACGATTGCAAGCATCGGTGTGGGTATTGTGGCGATCCACAGTGTCTCACCTGAAATGATTGCCGCCGTTGTACCGCCCGGTTGGGACAGCATCGCGGTTAACTGGAACCTCAATGTAGACTGGGCCGGTCGCCTGGATGCAGCAAATACAAAAATTGCCGCGGATGGTTATTCATTGTTCGCGATCTTTTTTATGTTGATGTTGTTCAAGGGTTTTTTGTTAAGCCTTGCCGGCCCTGCACCGAATTACGATATGCAGCGTGTGCTCTCTACCCAATCGCCGCGTGATGCTGCAAAGATGAGCGGCTTTGTGACGGTAGTATTGATGTTTCCGCGTTACATGTTGATCGCTGGCCTTACCGTATTGGCGCTCGCTTTTTTTATGAATGATTTGCGCGCGATGGGTCCCAATGTCGACTTCGAGCAAATTCTGCCGTTTGTGCTGAAAAATTATATTCCCAGCGGTTTGCTTGGATTATTAATCGCCGGCCTACTCGCGGCTTTTATGTCCAACTTCGCGGCTACGGTCAATGCGGCACCTGCCTATGTAGTGAATGATATTTACAAGCGTTACATCAACCCCAATGCAGAACCCAAACGTTACGTGCATCTGAGTTACATTGTGTCGCTGCTGTTTATTGTGATTGGTGTCGCGCTCGGCTTTTTTATTCCAAGTGTCAACACGGTATTGCAATGGATTGTGAGCGGTCTCTATGGCGGTTACACGGCGTCCAACGTGCTTAAATGGTACTGGTGGCGATTTAATGCCTATGGCTACTTCTGGGGTATGGCCGTGGGGATTGTGCTTGCCCTGTCGCTCGCGGTACCACAAGCCAATACCGCAGTGGCGCACGCGTTGAGTGTGTTTGGCCTGGCGTTGGATAAGGTTGATTTTATCTATGCCTTCCCATGGCTGTTGTTGATTTGTGTGATTACCTGTGTGGTCACTTCATTGGTTACCGCACCATCGGATATGGAAGTACTGAAGAAATTCTATTTGAAAGTGCGCCCCTGGGGTTTCTGGGGGCCGGTGCACGATGCCTGTTTGGCAGAGCACCCTGAATTGGCTAAAAACACCAATTTCTTGCGCGACATGGTGAATGTGGCGGTGGGAATTGTATGGCAAACCGCATTGGTAGCGGCGCCGATTTTCCTGGTGATCCAGCAGTACGACAGGTTCTTGATTGCGATGGGAGTGGCCGCCGCCGGTGCGCTGTTTTTGTGGCGAAACTGGTACCGCCACTTACAGGATTATCCGGCTGATATTCCACCGGAAATGCTTAAGGGCACTAAAGACGAATATTTGCTAACCAAATCCTGATGGGCATTTTTTTTAGCGCTGCTAATTAATCAGTAGCGCAAAAAAAATTTAACCGCAGGTGTAATCGATTACGTCATAGATCGATGCGCAATGAAACGCGCATCAGAACGACACACTGATAAAACTCATCGGAGTATTTGGAACATGAGTAGTTTTAAAGAAAAAGCCAAAGCTTTACTGCAACAGCACGAAGCGCTGGTAACAAAAAAAAATATCGTGAAAGCAGATGGCAATGGAATTTACGATTGTTATGAGAACCCGATCCTCACCGCAGAGCATGCACCTGTTTTCTGGCGTTACGACCTGAACGAAAAAACCAATCCATTTTTGATGGAGCGCCAGGGTGTCAATGCTGCGTTTAATTCGGGTGCGATTTTGTGGAAGGGAAAATATATATTGGCGGTGCGTGTTGAAGGTGTTGATCGCAAATCATTTTTTGCCATCGCTGAGAGCCCTAACGGGATCGACAATTTCCGCTTTTGGGATTACCCCATCACCCTGCCGGAAACCGACCGTCCCGACACCAATGTTTATGACATGCGTTTGACGGCGCATGAAGATGGTTATATCTACGGTTTGTTTTGCACCGAGCGAAAAGATTTAAATCATCCCAATGACACTTCTGCTGCTGAAGCGCAGTGCGGTATTGCGCGCGCCAAAGATCTAATTACCTGGGAGCGTCTGCCTGATTTAATAACCTATTCCGGGCAGCAGCGTAACGTGGTGTTGCACCCGGAATTTATCGATGGGAAATACGGTTTGTTTACCCGCCCGCAAGATGGTTTTATCAGCGTTGGTGGCGGCGGCGGTATCGGTTGGGGCTTGGTGGATGATATGACCCGCGCCGAAGTGAAATCCGAAGTAATTGTCGACGGCAAGGTTTATCACACCATTAAAGAAGTCAAAAATGGCCAGGGACCCGCGCCGATCAAAACCGCAGAGGGCTGGCTGAATCTGGCGCACGGTGTGCGTAACACCGCTGCCGGGTTGCGTTACACACTCTATATGTTCATGACTGAATTGGAGCGCCCCTGGGTTGTTAGCCACAGCCCGGCAGGTCATTTTATTGCGCCTCATGGCGCCGAACGTGTGGGCGATGTTTCCAACGTGGCATTCTCCAACGGTTGGATTGTTAACGAAAAGAATGAAGTATTTATTTATTACGCTTCATCGGATACACGCATGCACGTTGCCACTTCCACCGTAGAAAAGTTGATCGACTATTGTAAAAACACGCCGGCAGATGGTTTGCGTTCCGCTGCATCAGTTGCGGTGCGCAATAAACTGATCAGTGCTAATTTAACAATCCTGAAGGAATTGGTGTAACGCATGAATGCCGCCAGTTTCCCGGTGCGTATTGCATCGCTCCAGCAGGAATTTCGCCAGGAATTAATTGCTATTGCCGATTGGTGGGCCACACATACGGTCGATCTCGAGCAAGGTGGTTTTTACGGTGAAGTTGATGCCGACAATAAACCGGTTAAACAGGCGAGCAAAGGCATTATTTTAAATGCACGTATTTTGTGGTTTTTTAGCGAAGTCGCGCAGGAAGTCGACAGCCCCGTGTATCGCCGTTGCGCGATACGCGCCTACGATTATTTAATGGCGCATTTTTTTGATAAAGAAAAGGGCGGTGTCTATTGGGAGCTGGATGCGGCCGCCGTACCCATCAATACCAAAAAACAAGTCTATGCACAGGCGTTTACTATTTATGCCCTCTGCGCCTACTACCAGCTTACGGGTGATGCGCAAGCACTCGCGCGTGCGCTGGAATGTTTTAATCTGGTTGAGCAGTACGCAATTGACCGCGAACATGAAGGCTATCTCGAAGCGTTTACGCGTGACTGGGGCGTGATTGAAGATTTGCGCCTCAGCGAAAAAGATTTGAATTATCCCAAATCGCAAAATACTCATTTGCACATACTGGAAGCTTACACAACCTTGTACCAGGCGCATCCCAGCGCGGAAGTGAAAGCGGCGCTTGAATACAATATCCAGATGTTTGATAAATACATGATCGATAGAAATACGCATCACCTGCGGATGTTTATGGATTTGGAATGGAACGATTTTTCACCCGGTTATACCTACGGCCACGATATTGAAGCCAGCTGGTTAATCGCCAAAGCATTGGAGTCGCTCGGTGATAATGAATATCTCGGTAAGTTGACGCCTACACTGATCAAGATCGCGCAGGTGACTGTGAATGAAGCGATTGGTGAGCAGGGACAGGTGATTGATTCCTATGATTTCGCCACGCGCAAAATCAATCCTGATACTGTCTGGTGGGTGCA
>JAJQJO010000197.1 GCA_021323495.1 Cellvibrio sp.
GCAAAATGGGTTTTAGCAATCCACGGGTGGTGGATGTTTGTCCGACAACGACTGAAGAACAGCGCGCAACCGAGTGGATGCGCTTTCATTCCCTGGCGGAATTTTTACATCCGGAAAATCCATCACTAACTGCTGAAGGACACCCTGCCCCCATTCGGGCCGTGTTTGTCGCTGAAGCTTGAAAAAAAATAAAGGGGGCAATTAGCACCCTTGTTTATATCTTAACCGCCGATTTAATCATCAAGCATGGTAAGCGGTGTATCCAAACCAAATTCTATATGGATTTGCGTGCACCAGCGATTTAACCGCTCTGCGCTTAAATTTTCTTGCTGGTCTTCGTCCAGCGCCAGGCCGACAAACATGGCTGCACCGGGGATCTCTGCTTTCGAAGCTTCATATTCATAACCTTCAGTAGGCCAATGGCCGACAATTTCCGGCCCGGTCTGGATAATCACGTCGTGCAACATCCCCATTGCATCGAGAAAATAATCCCCATAACCAAACTGGTCACCCAAACCAAAAAGCGCCACTTGTTTGCCGGAGAAATCGACTGCGGCTATATCGTCCCAAAACTCTTCCCAATCAGACTGGATTTGGCCGAAGTCCCAAGTGGGGATACCGAGGATAATCTTGTCGTAGTTGGCAAAATCCAGCTGTGTTACGTCGGCTATATCACGCACATCGACGACATCCGCCCCAAAACGCTGCTGAATACGATAAGCGACACGCTCGGTATTACCTTCGTCACTGCCAAAAAACAGACCTATGTGGGCCACGATAACCTCGGGGAAAAGTAGGATGGAGAAAACGGCGCGGATTTTCCCAAGATTAGGCCGCGCAAGCAAGCCCGCATTTGACTGTGGATATATCTTTAACGGTTTATGTATCGGCCGGCTATGGGTGGCTTGCCATAGAATGATTTTGGTGCCAATATCGGTTCGCCAAATAACCGGCGCCAAGGCAGGTAGGCATTGTCGTTTACGACCATGATGAACAATCAAGACATTAATCCTGCCTACCTTGCCGCACGTTTTTAATACAGGTTATGTATTGGCAAATATCGATCTAAAAAACTACTAAGGAAAAAATAATGAAAAAATTGTTTGTTTTAGCTTGGCTTTATGCGCTGATGGTAGGTTGTGCCAGTAACCACGTAACGCCGGTTACTGCGGACCAGATAACCAAAGGTCCTGAAAGTGGAAAAGCGCTGATCAATTTTATGCGGCCGTCTAACTTCGGTGGCGCGATTCAGTCGACAGTCTATGATGGCGATAAATACATCGGTACTGTATCGGCGAATACAAAGATTTGTTATCAAGCTGAGCCCGGTAAACATTTGTTCATGGTTATCGGAGAGAGCGCTGATTTTATGGAAGCCGAGCTGGTTGCGAATAAAACTTATTACGTGACTGTTGCCCCGCGCATGGGCGTCTGGAAAGCCCGTTTCAGTTTGAACCCGGCAAGTGGTGTTGTTAGTGATAAAGAAATAGCAGAATGGGATGCAGCCACCAAAGAGGTAGTTCCGAATGCGACCGGCTTGGCCTGGGCAAAAAGCAAGCAAAATGAAATCATGGAGATGAAAAAAGAATATTTGCCTAAATGGAACAGTAAAAAAGAAGAGGACAAACAAATCCTCAAAGCTGAAAGTGGTAAATAACCGCGTTGTTTACAATCTGAAAAGGCTGCCCATTGGCAGCCTTTTTTATTCACCATGGATTAGCTTTCAGTCGATTCATCGGCTGACCTATGCTTATGTTTGTGCTCCAGACGTTTGGTTGTAAGTTCGGCGAGTGTTTGTTTTTGTTCCGCTGTCAAAGTTGCCAAAAATGCTTGATGGGCTTTAGCACCAGCCAATGCCTGTTCTGCATGTAATTTCCCCAGGGTATCCGCCAGTGCATTTAGCTCCGCATCATTAGCTCCTGCATTGACCGCCGTCGCAAGGGATTGACGTGCGTCTGCAAGTTTTGCAAACAACGCTTCCCGCGCGGCTTTGTCTGTTTCACGCTGCGCTTTCAGGGTTTCTTTTTGGGCATCCGTCAAGTCCAGCGCTTTGCCTAAATGCCTGAAGTCGCGGCCACCGAAGTTCTCATGCCCGGCCCACCTGGTGTGATGCCTGGCATCACAATTTTTGCCCGCATCACCGGCGAGGGCCGGTACTGCTACACTGGTAACACTTAATAACAAAACTCCGATGGCCAATAATCTGTTCGATTTCATATCAATATCCTCGGGATATTATGGATTCATGAATCACCTTATTCAGATGCAGACTCCAGAATCAGAGCCAGTAAATTTATTATGGCGGCTATAATGTTAAGATTGGTTAATGAAATCCAAAGAATCATGACTCTCATCCGGGCCTGGTGCACACTCAGCGCCTTCCATCACAGGGGACTGTAAATCGCTATGCTTAAAGTTCTTCTCATCGACGACGACAAAGAACTCAGTCAATTACTGAGCGAATATTTGCAAACGGAAGGCTTTGCTATAGATACGGCTTATGATGGCCAAACTGCACTTGAACTCGCCCTGAAACATTCCTATTCCGCTATCGTCCTGGATGTGATGCTACCTGTCCGCAATGGTTTTGATGTGCTGAAAAATCTGCGTCAGCACAATCAAACTCCGGTAATTATGCTCACTGCCAAGGGCGATACAGTTGACCGTGTTATAGGGCTGGAAATAGGTGCCGATGATTATTTATCCAAACCCTGCGATCCGCGTGAATTAGTAGCGCGCATCCGTGCGATTTTGCGTCGTGCCAACCAAAAAGAAGTTGCACCGAGCAGCATCGAGCGCCTGGCCTCGGGTAAGCTCTCACTGCATTTGGGGACGCGCACAACAACCTGGGACAATAATGAAGTTCCCCTCACCGGAACTGAATTCAGTGTGCTGGAAATACTCGTCCGTCGCGCTGGTCAGGTGATAAGTAAAGACGATATGACCGAGCAAGCACTTAACCGCAAACTCACACCTTACGATCGCAGTATCGATGTGCATGTGAGTAACATTCGCAAAAAAATTACTGCCGCAGGTTCATCAAAGGATTTGATCATTAATGTGCGCGGCGCCGGTTATATGCTGACCATGAATGATGATGATTCCGTAAATTAATGACGCGTCTTTATTTAAAAATCTTTTTTACTTTTTGGTTGATTACGGTGGCGATTATTATCGGCACCAATCTTGTTGTGCATTGGTTTGATATGACGCCGGACGGCAATCTCCAGCACGGTAGTGAAGCCAATGATGATGATCCGGCCAAGCGCTTGCTGTTCCAGTTGGTGGGCAACGCGGTAAACCGCAATACGCGGCAACTGATCCAGGATTTGCGGGCAATGCCGGCTTGGTCCACCCGCTTTGTGTATGTGGTTGATAAAGAGAACCGGGATCTCCTCGACCGCCCGCTTCCTCCCGGTGTTATGTTTCTCGCCCCGCGCCTTACATTCAAGCACCCGTTCGATAAAGTGCAGGATCGCAACCGAAAACTCTTCGGTCGTTATATCACGCTAAACGATGGCAACAGCGTGAAATTAATTACCATTTCTGCTGGCCGCGACGAGGGGCAGGATCGCGATATTATCTGGGAATTGTTTCTTGATAATATCTGGCCATTGTTGCTCGTATCCATTTTAGTCAGTGGTTCTGCCTGTTTTTTTCTCGCCCGCCATTTCACCCGCAGCATTAATACTTTGCAAAAAGCTACGCAGCAAATTGCGCGTGGCGATTTAAGTGTGCGTATCAGCGAGCAATTTCGTGGCCGTAATGATGAGATAGCGGCATTGGGACGCGACTTTGACCATATGACTGAACGCCTCGAAAAGGCTATGCAAGAACAGAAGCGTTTAATTAAAGATGTATCACATGAATTGCGCACGCCGCTCGCGCGCTTGCAAATTGCATTGGCCCTGGCGCGGCAGCGCAGCAATGGTATTGTCGACCATGAATTAAACCGCATCAAACAAGCGGCTGATTACCTCAACGACATCATCACCGATATCCTCACCCTGCCAGTACAAGGCCAGGACAGCTGGGTTTTGGATGATGTCCTGGACTTGGTCAGCCTGATGCAGACACTCATGGATGATTACCAGGCAGAAGCTTACGAAAAAAATATCAACATCCGCTTCAAGTGCGCGCTGGACGAAGCACTGGTGGCTACCCATGGCAATATGTTGGTTGGCGTATTTGAAAATACGCTCCGCAATGCCCTGCTCTATACCCCGGAAAATTCCGAAATCTGCATCCTGCTGAGTGAAACAGGTGATGGCGAACAATATCGGGTGGACATTATGGACCAGGGGCCTGGTGTGCCTGACGACGCGCTTGAGGATATTTTCCAGCCGTTCTTTCGCACTGACCAGGCGCGTGCCCGTGAAAGCGGTGGCTACGGCTTGGGTTTGGCGATAGCCCAACGTAGCGTATCGCTACACCAAGGGCGCATCTGGGCCGAGAATCGGCCAGAGGGTGGCCTTACCTTGGGCGTGCTCCTCCCGCAAATAAAAGTTTAACCACGCCTTTTCCTTTCCAATCGACATCTATTGCCGACAAAGTTTTGACTAGCGGCAATTTCTTTCCGCTATTTGCATGAATCCGAATAGTTCCTTTGGCGATAAACCTCGGATTTTTTCTACTGATTAATATTTAAGTTATTGATTATAAATGAATTTCTTAAATGAAATAGAGATGGCACGAGTTTCGCAGAATGTCAGTCATGGGGCGCCTAAATGAGCAAAAGCGACAAAGTGGCGTCGATAACTTCCAACCTGACAGGTAAAGACTATGCGGGACATGACTATGGTGACCAGTGGCCATGGAGCGAATGGCGCAGGTAATATCCATCTCAATCCATTGACCCCGCAACAGGAACTGGCTGCCCGTCTGCGCCTGGTACAGGCGCTGCAAATGAGCCTTGACCCAGGCGAAGTACTCAAGCTCTTCTTTAAACATATCCAATCGGTCGTTAGCTTGTCCGGCATCGTATTTAAAGTTGGCAATGGCAATAGCGATCTAAAAATCGGGCGCGAATGCATGCACCATTGCGATTACCGCTTGAACACCGATGAAGGTTATCTCGGTGAGATCATTTTTAGCCGCAGCAAGCGTTTTGTGGAAACAGAGTTAATTGCCCTGGAGCTTTTGCTGGGTACTCTGATATATCCCCTGCGTAATGCCATTCGCTATCAAACCGTAATGCGCCTTTCCCTGCTCGATCCGTTAACCTTGTTGGGCAATCGAACAGCATTGGACACCACCTTGCGGCGCGAACTGCAAATGGCCGAACGCCACAACCACGAATTGTCACTGTTGATGGTGGACGTGGATTTTTTCAAAAACATCAATGACGAACATGGCCATCATCGCGGCGATTTAGTGTTGTGCGAAGTTGCCAGGGGAATCCAATTGGCATGCCGCAGTTCCGATATTAGTTTCCGCTATGGTGGCGAAGAGTTTGTAGTGGTATTAGGTAAAACGGATGCAGAAGGAGCTAAAATTATTGCTGAACGTATCCGTCAACATATTGCAGGGCTCAATATCAAACACGATGGAAAAACCATAGCCACAACGGTAAGTATCGGCATAGCTACACGCAGTGCCACTGAAAAAGATCATATAGACGATTTATTTGATCGCGCTGATAAAGCACTTTATACCGCCAAAAGATCGGGCAAAAATTGTGTAGTCAGCAGTGCGGAAATGCTCGCTCCCCTATAAGTAACCGCTGGTACTAAACCCATGTTGCGTGGAGTAACGCCCGTTACCGGGTTTTGATAGTGCGAAGCGCAACAGCCCGGGGTGGCTGTCTATTGTGCTCCGTTTAAACATTAATACTGGCACACCTTCGGATTATCCTTCACGAAATAACTTTTATAATTCTTCGCTTTTTTATCCATACAACCTTCCAGATTTAACATCCTCACTACGCGGAAATCCGTTGGATGACTCTCTGCTTGCAGGGCGATAAAACCTTTGCTGTTGGGTGTGCGGTCATCCCACTGCAAACCGGTGTATTCCAATACCTTTTTGCCGTTAATAAAATGCTCTGCCTTTTCACTACCCTGCACTACCAATTCTGCGGTAACCCATTGCTCACCGTGAAATGTATCGCTATTCGAGTTAATAATATGGTCTTCTGTAAATTTGCCGTTGAACACGACATGGGTACCGGGAGTACAAAGGTTACCGGTAGTACGCGGATCTTTGCCGTTACCACCTAACAATTGGTATTCCATACTGCCCGGGAAGTCCTGATCGACCGCCATGGTTTCAGGATCCTGGGTGTGATACATGATGCCGTTATTGCGCAATGCCCATTCGGGGCCGCCCTTCACTTGCTCGCCCACAAAACGATACTCCACCTGGATTTTGTAATGCGAGAACGCGCCGGCATTGGAAAAGATATGACCAAACCGTTTATCAAAATCAGCGTACTTGTCATAGCGCACTTGCATGATGCCGTCTTCAACACGGAAGGTATTAAACGCATTTTCGCCTAGTGGAAAGCCACGGATTTTAATCGTCCAATTGCTCAGGTCTTTGCCATTAAACAACTCCACCCATTCTTCGCTATCGGCATTAGTCGGGGTTGCCTTTGCAGGTTTGGTATCAGCAGCAATTGCCGGATGCAAAGCACAGGCAAAAAAGCTGGCGAGCAAGGCTTTAGTGAGGGATTGGTAGTTCATAGTGGCATCCTGACAGGTTATTAGACTTTAGGCAGAGCCTAGCTTAATTATCAGATAAATTGCAGCCTGATTTACAAAACCAAACCTTTTTAGTTCTGGCAACGCAGGAAATTGAGCCCGCTCCCAACCAATTGGGCAATTTATCGTCAATTTCCTACACGTATTTCCGCCAGTAGCCACTGTCGCGAGTGCGTAGGATTGGCTAATTTATATTCGACAGATGAGATGTCTGGAATGGATGTCAAACATGCAGGACTTAAGTGGAAAGCGTTGAGAGGGATCTTTTACAAATGGATTTTTATTTATTCGATTTACTCAACTATTTTCCCCG
>JAJQJO010000198.1 GCA_021323495.1 Cellvibrio sp.
GCTATAAGTTGGAGGCAACCAACCTGCGCACGGATGTTGACAGTGATCCGCAGTTTGCGGCACCCCAAGGCTCACTTGACATGGGTTTGTATTTCGAGCGTGACAATGAACTGTTTGGTGGAGCATTTACCCAAACTTTGGAGCCACGTGCTTTTTATCTGTATCGCGATTATGAAAACCAGGATTCGCTCTACGGCCTCACCTCTGATATCAGCTATGTCGATTTCGACACTGAGGATCTGATTTTCACCTACAACCAATTATTCCGCGACTCGCGTTTTTCCGGCGGTGACCGTATCGATGATACCAATCACCTGGCGCTGGGGTTGACCAGCCGTTTTGTAGAGGCCGGGAGCGGGATTGAGCGTCTGCGTTTGAGCATTGGCCAAATCAATTACTTTGAAGATCGCGAAATCAGCATCCTCAACGACGATGATGACTATGCCAATACTCGCACCAGCTCGGCGGTGGCGGGGCAGGTAAGCGCCCAGGTCAGCAACTATTTGCGCGTGAATGGCGATGTGCTTTACGACTATCAACAGTCAAAGGTGAATACCGTCAGTACCAGCCTGAATTACATGGATGAGCAATACCGGATTTTCAACCTGGGTTATCGGTATAGCCGCGATCCAACTTCGCTTGACCCTCTCCAGGTTGTTCCCGAGGTAGGGGAAACCCTGAGCCAGATAGATGTAACCACGCTTTGGCCGGTTTCCAGCCAGTGGTCGATAATTGCCCGGGCCAACTACGATTTTACGTACCATGCGGAACTCGACACTTTTGCCGGGCTCGAATACACCGATTGCTGCTACCGCATCCGCGTGCTCGCGCGCCAGTGGGTGGATTTTGATTTCAGCCCCGATTTTATGGAAGACCTTAGCAGCGACGATTATGACCGTGGTGTTTTTATCGAAGTGCAACTGCGCGGGTTTGGCAATTTAAGTCAACGTATTAGTAACCTGCTCGACAAAGCCATGATCGGCTACGGCGAGCGTGAAGCATCTCTACATTAAAACAGTGATTGAATTATGAGTAAGAACCAAGACAAGCCACATTCATTGCGCATGGGCTGGAGATTATTGTTGGGCGGCCTGCTGCTGGCGACCAGCCAGCTTAGCCTTGCCCAAAGTAATGCGGTATCGCTGGATCGTGTAGTGGCGATTGTTGATAAAGATGTGGTGCTGGAAAGTGAATTAAATGGTCGTAAGGCATCGGTGTTGGAACGTTTACAAGGCCAGTATCAACAGTTGCCCCCGGAGGATGTACTCAATAAGCAGATCCTGGAACAGCTGATTCTCGAACGCATTGAATTGGCTATGGCCGAGCGTTATGAAATCAAAGTTGATGAAGCGGAAATCGATGAAGCCATTGGCCGAGTGCTGCAAAAAAACCAGATCACGCTGGCGCAATTGGAAGTGGACTTGAAGAAACAAGGGCTCACACTCGACGGCCTGCGCACACAAATGCGCAATGAGCTGACCATCAGCCATTTGCAACAGGGGGTGGTGAATAGCCGGATCAAAGTTACTGACCAGGATATCAATAACTTCCTCTCTTCCAGTGATGGTAAATATGCCACCTCGCCGGATTTCCATATCGGCCATATTTTAATTTCGGTGTCCAGCAGTGCGGACGCCGATGCCATTGCCGCTGCCGAAAAGCAGGCCAATGAGATTTACCAAAAACTGCAATCCGGTAGCGATTTTTCACAGATGGCGATCACTTACTCCAACGACCAGGCTGCGTTACAGGGTGGTGATATAGGTTGGCGTAAGCTCGCGCAATTGCCGGAATTGTTCGGCAATCAAATGGCTGACCTCGCGGTGGGGCAGGTATCCAAACCTTTCCGCAGCGGGGCTGGTTTCCATATCCTTAAAAATATTGACCAGCGCGGCGGCGGCGAACAATTGATCGAGCAGACCCACGCGCGCCATATCCTGGTGAAAACCTCGGAAATTATGGACGATGCGCAGGCGCGCGAAAAACTGCTCGGCTTGAAAGCGCGGATTGAAAAAGGTGAGGATTTTGCCGTGCTTGCGCGCGAGCACTCGGAGGATACCGGCTCCATGTTGAGCGGCGGTGATCTGGGTTGGTCTACGCCCGGCATGTTTGTGCCCGAATTTGAAGAGGCGATGAAAAATACTCCGATTGGCAGCATTTGCCGCCCTTTTAAAAGCCAATTCGGCTGGCATATTTTGCAAGTGATCGAGCGTCGTCAGGAAGATATGAGCGATAAGATGAAACGCAATCAGGCCGCCAACGTTTTGCGCTCACGCCGTTTTGATGAAGAGTTCCAGCTCTGGCTGACGCAGATCCGCGAAGAGGCATACGTCGAAATCAAGCTCTAGAATCAGAACCTTTTTAGCGGCGGCTAAAAACAGCTTGCACCCTGTGTAGCAACATAGTGCAATCCTGTTTTTAGCCGCTGTGCTTTTGGCATCCGCATTTATGGTGTGTATTTTTTCAGGCCCAGACGAATATGACTTCCTGTTATCGAATTGCGCTTACTCCCGGTGAACCGGCAGGTATAGGTCCGGATCTGGTTATCACCCTCGCGCAGCAAGCGCAACAACATGAAATTGTCGCTATTGCCGATCCGCACTTATTGCGCGCACGCGCGCAACAGCTTGGCTATGGATTACGGCTGCGTGAAATCAATTTGCGAGATGCCCCGCGCCCCAGTGCTGCGGGCGAGTTGGCGATATTACCGGTGGCCCTTGCTGAAACTGCTGAGCCCGGCAGGCTCAACGTTAAAAATGCGCCCTATATTTTGCGCACACTGGATATTGCTATCGCAGGGTGCGTCGCCGGGCATTTTGCGGCTTTAGTCACCGGGCCTGTGCAAAAAAGTATTATCAACGATGCGGGCATTGCGTTTAGTGGCCACACTGAATATCTCGCGGAGAAAACCCAAACCGGAAAAGTGGTGATGATGCTCGCCACCGAAGGCTTGCGTGTTGCACTTGCGACAACCCATTTGCCACTGAAAGATGTCGCCGCTGCCATAACGAAAGATGAGCTCACTCAGGTTACTGAAATTTTGCATCGCGATATGCAAATGCAATTCGGGATTGCCCAGCCGCGTATTTTAGTTTGTGGACTAAATCCCCATGCGGGTGAAGGCGGCCACCTCGGGCGCGAAGAAATAGAAGTGATCGAGCCTGTGCTTCATCAATTGCGCGCGCGCGGAATGAATGTGATCGGCCCACTGCCTGCCGATACTTTATTTACGCCTAAATATCTGGATCATGCCGACGCCGTACTCGCCATGTATCACGATCAAGGACTGCCGGTTTTAAAATACAAAGGGTTTGGGCAAGCGGTAAATATTACCCTTGGATTGCCGATTATCCGTACCTCGGTAGACCACGGTACAGCACTGGATCTGGCGGGAACGGGTAAAGCCGATTTGGGTAGTTTACGCACTGCATTAAGTTATGCACTGGCGATGGTGCAAGCAAAACACGCGTGCTAATTATTGGAAATGTTTCATGAAAAAAATGCATAACGACGCTTCGCAACGGCAGTCACAGCCGGAATCGCAACACAAGGCGCGCAAACGGTTTGGGCAAAACTTTTTGATTGACCACGGTATCATCCGCGACATAGTGCGCTCGGTGCACCCGAAAAAAGAAGATCTGATTGTCGAGATCGGCCCTGGTAAAGGTGCGATTACCCAATTGCTCGCCGACAGTTGCGATAATTTAAGCGTGATTGAATTGGATCGCGATTTGGTACCCTGGTTAAAAGTTAAATTTGAGCAGCACCCCAACTTCCAATTATTTCAGGCCGATGCGCTGCAATTTGATTTCGCGCAATTAATTAAAAATGGCCGGCCGTTGCGTATAGTCGGCAATTTACCTTACAACATTTCCACGCCGTTAATTTTCCATTTGCTTACTTATGCCAACCGCGTACAAGACATGCATTTCATGTTACAGAAAGAAGTGGTGAAACGTATGGCAGCGCAACCGGGTGATAGCGCCTACGGTCGCTTGGGCATCATGGTGCAATATTATTGTGTGGTGGAAGATTTATTTGATGTGCCACCGACATCGTTTGATCCTGCACCCAAAGTCGATTCCGCAATTGTGCGCTTGACTCCGCATGCGACCTTGCCTTATGTCGCCAACAATATAAAAAGTTTGGAGACACTGGTAAATGTTGCCTTCCAACAGCGGCGCAAAACCTTGCGCAATTCGCTTAAACAATTATTAACACCAGAGCAGATGGAAACCTTGCCGGTGGATTTGCAACTGCGTCCGGAGGAAATCAGTTTGCCTGAATATGTCACCATGAGTAATTTGCTCGGTGAACTATCATTACATGGCCAATCATTGAAGGAGGCTGACTAATATGTCGGAAATACAAGTCCTGGTGCGCACCAATTATGTTGAAGCGCAATCTGTACCGCTCGATCATCGTTATGTGTATACCTATACCGTTACCATTGCGAATAAAAGTGCGGAACCTGCGCAATTGATTAGCCGCCACTGGCGCATTATCGACGCTAACGAAAAGTTGCAGGAGGTACAGGGAATAGGCGTCGTTGGTGAGCAACCGCATATTAAACCCGGGGAGAGTTATACCTACACCAGTGGTGTGATTCTCGAAACCGAAACCGGTATTATGGAAGGTACCTATCATATGCGCGCGGATGACGGCGCTATGTTTGATGCACCTATTCCTACATTTGCGCTTGTGCCTCCGCACGCGGTGCATTGATTTTCAGCAACAGAATTTTTTACAGGTTTTTGAAATGGCAACCTATGCAATTGGTGATATCCAAGGCTGTCTTGAGCCCTTGCAGTGCCTGTTAAAAGAAATCAACTTTAATCCACTCAACGATAAGCTTTGGCTCGCCGGTGATTTAATAAACCGCGGGCCGGATACTCTAGCTACCTTGCGGTTTTTATATCAGCTGCGCGATTCAATTACGATAGTATTGGGCAATCACGACTTGCATTTTATCGCGGTATATTATGGCCAGCGCAAGCGTGGTAAAAACGATACCCTGGATGAATTGTTGCGCGCGCCTGATTGTGCCGACCTGGTGTATTGGCTGCGCCAGCAAAAATTAGTGCATCACGATCCCGTGCTGAATTTCATTATGGTACATGCAGGTATTCCTCCACAGTGGAATTTAGCGGAAGCGTTGGCTCATTCACGCGAAGTGGAAGCTGTGTTAAAAACGGACAAGATAGAACATTTTCTGGCGAATATGTATGGCAATTTACCCAGCCGTTGGGATGATAACCTTGACGGTGTAGATCGTTGGAGGCTTATCACCAATTATTTTACGCGCATGCGTTTTTGCAGTGCCGAGGGCGAATTGGAATTGCAAACCAAAGAAAGCGCTGATGCAGCTCCTGCTGGTTTTGCACCCTGGTTTTCATTTGCCGAGCGAAAAACTTACGCAGAGCGAATTCTTTTTGGTCATTGGGCTGCGTTGGAAGGTCGCACTGATGTGGAAAATATTTACGCGCTGGACACCGGTTGTGTGTGGGGGGGATCGCTTACTGCACTGCGCCTGGAGGATGAACGTTGGTTTTCCTGTGATTGCCTTGCCTGATATTTTTAGTGCTGTTTGTGCGTGTGTTGTTCGATAAATAATCTGCTATTTTTAAGTCTCCGTATTGTTCAGTTTCAATTCAATTTTATCCCGCTAGTATGAGCCTGTGCATCGCTGAAGATGCAGGTATTTATATCAGAGGATGGATTATGAAATTCAAATTATTACCCACTATTATTTCCACTGCCGGTTTTTTAACTGCGCCTTTCGCACTTGCTGCGACCTATCAAAGTGAACTATCGGCGGCTTACGCCGATATTGATATCAGTGAAAGTTCCGAAGAGGGCTATTTTGTTGACCTTGAAGGAAAGTATTATTTTGCTCCGGTCGATACCGCTAATCATCCGCTCGCGGAAGCGGCCTTTATCCAAAAGGCGAGCAATGCTTACCTGAATCTTGGTAATGCTGAGTATAAGGATGCTGGAGAGCGCCTCGATATTTATCATCGTTCATTGGGTGTGGATTTTTACATTCCCAATAGTATGTTCTATCTGGGTGCAGGTATTAGCGAGCGCAAATCAAAAGCTTCCTGGGCGGGCGGAAACTATAGCGACTCGAACCAATGGGACTCCACCTGGTTTGTAAAAGCAGGTATAGCCCCGGTCACCGGTTTGTTGGTTTGGTCTGAATTTACCGAAGATGTCGATGTATCTGATGAGTGGGATATTAATGGTAAGTACGTTATTCCCTTGTCCGGCGAGCAGGCGTTGAATATCGAAGCCAGTTACGAAAATACCTATGACGTCATTGATACAATAACGGTGGCAGCGGATTATTATCTGGATCGTCATTTAAGTTTGGGGGCCGGGTTTATTAATACGTCTTATGATGGCGATAGATATAGTGATAGCGAGAGTAATACCGATTATCTTATTCGCGCGCGCCAATTCTTCACTGACAATGCTAGCCTGGAGTTGAGCTATATCGATGGTGATTATGGTAGCAGCTTAATGTTAGGTGGCACCTTACGCTTCTGATTTATTGCTAGTAAAACGCCAAGGCTGCGCCGGCTTGGCGTTTTTATTATTTAAAATAAGCTGGATTGGCCTGTCAGTACCATTTCAATATTCCTGCACTACTATGAACTGGTTGGTGCCCTTTGTTATGCTAAGCGCGCAAAACTGGGAGTTGTTTCCCTTCCATTCATTACAGGAGAATTACACCATGCGTATAAAATTTTTGTGTACTGCAATAATGGCATTGGCGTTTTTGAGTATGGGTAGCAGTTATGCAGATCAAAAAATTAAAACGAAGAGTGATATAAAAATTGAGCGTGTTGCGCCTTGTTGCAAATTCTAGCCAGGCACGGGCAGGCGCTGAATATTAGCAATGTTTTTATCATTGGCATGCCAGTGTTTTGATGGCGCAAGGAAAGGGCTATTGCATTGTTTTAAATAAAGAAAGCCGTTGCAGTTGAAAACGTACGCTAATA
>JAJQJO010000199.1 GCA_021323495.1 Cellvibrio sp.
GCGCATTTTTTGCAGTTGTGGTTGGTTTCTGGGGGAGGTGCTTTTGTTTTATTGGCGTACACAATCCAGCAGTTACGAAAACCAAAAATTGTGTACGGGATTTGATGTGCATCGCATTAAAAAAAGACGCAGTTAGCTAGCTGCGCCTTTTTTATTGGTGCCAAATCATATTAACGTTGTGGCGGTTGTGTTGCGACAAAGTGTTGATAATTCAGCGCGCCAGAATAAAAATTCTCCAGGTTTTCGTAGGCTGAAAAATCAATCTGGTTGCGGAGCTTTGCCCAGCCGATAAAACAGGCGAGCCTGAGCTGTGCATCGTCGTAAGGCGCAGCGGATGGCAATACCGGTTGGTTCAGTTCTGCCAGTGTGGATTGGATGCGTGCTGCCTGACGTTGCAAGTAGGGTATGCTGGTTACGTCAACCCCATCGCGCTTGATAAAAAACAAATTCACGGTTGTATCCATAACCGTATTTACCAGGCACAGATCGTCCAGCTCTTTTGCACTTTTACAATAATCCTGCCCGGCTTTTTCACGCAGGTATTTCGTGATAGAAATCGAATCGGTTAAAAAAATATTCCCGTCTTCAAGAAAAGGTACGCGCTGGGTGGGCGATTTTGTACTGCTGCCCGCCTGGTCCGTTTCGATAAATTCAAAAGGCTGCGCTGTCTCCAGTAAAACAATACGCACGTGGCGGACAAACGGTGATGTGTAACTGCCATAAAGTTTCATAGCGATTTTCCGGTGTACTATTTATTGGGCTTGTTATTGGGCTTGAGGTGGATATTTAAATGCCTGGCGGGCGAGCAGTCTCCATTCTCCCGCTTGTTTTTGCCACACCAATAATACGCCCAGATGAATTTTGTTGGGCACACCGCCATCCTTGATGTCGGCGTTCAGGTTGTGGCGCACCAGCGCGACATCTGCCGAGATATTGATGGTTTGGTCGGCCAATTCCATAGTGACAAAATCTGATTTTCCGCTGGCAATTTTTTCAATAAATGCTTGTTGGTCTTCAATGTAGCCGCCTGAATGGCCGTAGCTCAGCAGTGGGGACGAAAGCTCTTTCAGCACTTTGCCGTTACCGTCAATCATGGCTTGGCGCAGTTGTTCGACTTTTTGGCTGACTAATTTGGTTTCGCTGGCACTGGCACAAGCCCAGGTGTTTATGCACAGGCCGGCAATTAATAACAATGTTTTGGATAGCATTTTATGTGGGTGGGCATGGGTCATGGAGCAAACTCCGTTCCGAGGTGGTAAAAGCGACCGAGTTAACTTTCTAATGTGGACACTGATTCTAGCGGCTAGCCGGGGGTCTTGCGCATATCAATTATGTAAAAGCGTGCTGATAGCCATCCTGAATATTCCAATACGGTTTTTGACAAGGGTGATAATAATAATGACACTTGTGCAGAAGGGGTCATGTGTCTACATGATAATCACCTCAGGGTTGGTTTAACTGGTTAAGGGAGTTACAACATGCCGGAACCTAGAACGTCAGCGTCACCTCTCAAATCTGCGCTCGCCGAACGCTTGCAACATATCGTTGATAATCGGCGCGGTGTACAAAAAGCAGTGCCTATCGACCTCGGTCGCTACCTCAATGAATCCCAGTTACTTGCTCTGCACAGTCTGGAAAGTTTTGGTTGGCATTTATGTTTTGTGCGGCGGCCGTTGTTCATGCAGCCGATCGTCATTGTGGCTAATTCCGGATCATCCCAGCACGCGATGCTTGAGGAGGATGGCTCGGTAAATTTAAAACCTCCGTTACAACTACGCCATTAACCTGCTGAATAAGCGCAGGCCAGGCGCAAGTATTATTCAGGCAGGATTCAGTGGCTGGGCTCTAGCATCAACTTCGTGTATTTCTACGGAGTTATGCCATGGTGAAAATCCTGCCCGCTGCATGTTTGTTATGTGTTTCTGTGATTCTGTCTGGCTGTGGCAGTGATTCTGTTGCGGTCGATGACCATCATGAAGATTATGTCCCCGAGTTGCACGCCTTCGATATCATCGATAGTTATGATGTTGACACCGCAACTCCAAATCATCCCCCATTGGCTTTTAATCCGTACCTTTATGAAGGCCTCTATGAAATTTTTTGGGATGTAAATAGCCTGGAAGATTACACCGTAACGCTGAGTATTAACGACCGCGCGACGCTTGCAGGCAGTTTGGTTATTCATTCGCAAGTGTGTGGGGCCGGGCGTCGCTGCGACCAATCCGGCAATTGGGTATGTGAGTACACAAACGATTTTTATATGTCATGTGACGGCTCGGCGGATGAAGTTGATATTTATCCATTGATCGGCCAGGTGCCGCAAAAAGTTTATATGCTTATTGAAATTTGCGACTCTAACTCCGGCTATTGTGAGTACGATTATTATCCGGTCACCCTGGAATAAGGGCTCAAGTCAACAATCCGTTATTTTTTGTTTATGCGCAGGGATAGCGCTGGATAAATCTGTGTAAGGCCATCATGCTGCCTGGTCTTTTGCTAAACCATCCTGTGCAGTAGTTTCCATGATCAATGATTTCTCGTTTTATCTTCTCGCTATACCCGTTGTAATCCTGGTCGGTATGTCCAAAGGCGGTTTTGGCGGTGGCTTTGGCACACTCGCCGTGCCGCTTTTATCGCTGCTGATCGACCCGCGCCTTGCAGCGGCAATTTTATTGCCCATCCTGTGTAGTATGGATGCGTTCAGCCTATGGAGTTTTCGCGGCACCTGGGACAAGCTCAATTTAAAAATTTTGTTGCCGGGTGCATTGTTGGGAACTATTGCGGGTGCACTGACATTTGAGATGACCAACGCCGATTGGATACGACTAATGATTGGCTTGCTGTCGATTTATTTTGTTGCCCACTATTTATGGGGCAAACATTTTTTAGAGCGGCTGGAGCAGCGCAAGCCGAATAAAATCGCAGGTAGTTTTTGGGGAAGTATTGCCGGTTATGTCAGTTATATCGCCCATGCCGGGGGGCCGCCGATTGCGATCTTTTTATTGCCGCAACACTTGTCCAAATCGGTGTTGGCGGGTACCACTATTTTATTTTTTGCAATTATCAATTTTATAAAATTGATTCCCTATGTGTGGCTTGGGCAAATCAGCGGAGCTTCTTTTTTTACCTCGCTCGCGCTTTTGCCTTTGGCACCACTCGGTGTATGGCTGGGTGTTTATCTGCATCACCGTGTATCTGACCGGATCTTTTATTGGATCAGTTACGGGTTTTTATTGTTGGCAGGCTTCAAATTGACCTATGAAGGCGCGCTGGGGTTGCTGCTGGCATAGGTTGTGCGGCGGGTCTAAAGTTGAAAAATGGCGGGGGCTGCTAGTAGAATCCCGCTGGTCTATGGCGACATATAATTTACTTAACATAAGGAAGCACACCGAATGAAATATCTGGTCGCAGCAGTTTTATCCCTGGCAGCGGTATCAGCCATCGCCGACACCCAATCAAGAAGCGGTTTTTATGCGGGTGCCAATTTGGTCGAAGTGGACGGAAATGATGATATTGGCCGCTGGACCGCAATCGAGGCAGTGGGCGGTTATAAGCTGAACTCATTTGTGGGTGGCGAAATACGTTTAGGTGGTGCGGGTGATAGTGAACCTAATCTCGATGCCTACAGTTCTATTTACTACCGCACCGAGAGCGCTAATGACACTACCAAAGCCTATCTGTTGGCAGGTTACACAGTGGCGAGTTTTTCCGGTGAGGGTGGCGGCTCTGAAGATTTTGATGGGTTTTCTTATGGTGCAGGTGCGGGTTTTGTGATCAACCGCAGCTTTATGCTCAATTTTGAAGTGCGCCAGTTGTTGAAAGACAATGATGCAGATCTCGATTTGACCGCTTTTAGCGTTGGTTTCGATTACCGCTTCTAATCCCCTGTGCCCAATAAACTTGGATGGGTTTATTGGGCATTTTCTCTATTAAAATAGCTGTTATTTCCTGTCTGCATCATTCTCGCGATGCCTGATAAAAACTCCTGATCTGACTCATAGCCTCGTGTTCAAATGTGCGTGCAGTGTGTCCTGTTAAAGGGGTGCAGCTGCGCTGATGGCTGAACTCTGGGTGGTTGAACTTGAATCGTTCGCGAGGCTGCTTGTGCTAGCGCTCGAGGAGCTTGGCAAATTGCAATGCTCGTTAATTTTTTCATCGATCTTGGCGGCGGCGCTGGATGTTTTTTGCTGCTGCTTCCAGAACTTGCATTCAACACTACGCTCTTTGGCCGCTTTAAGCTTGGCGAGCCGGTCAGCTTCGGCTTTATCGATTAATTGCTGTTCGCGGCGAGCTTCAGCTTCTTCATAAAACGACTCGGCATCAATAGTATCGGTTGCTGGTTCCGGTGAGCTGGCAGATGTTGCTGTTGTGGCGGGGGTATAGGCGGATTGCTCCGGGGAGGCAATTTGCGCAGGGGTAGTGGCCGCCGGGCGGCTGATGAGATAAACCGACAGTCCTCCCAAAACGAACAATACCAAACCACCTGCGATCATTTTTACACCGGGTTCCATTGCATGTTGCTCCTATGCGCACACTCGAATCCAGAAAAAGTCCAATTCAGAAAAAATCAGGCGCGATACTACTGACTTGCGTCACAAATTACAAAAATAAATGCCAGTACCCGATTTTGCCTTTTGATTGGTCCATTTTGCTTGCAATGCTTGCGCGCTAGCGGGGTTTGCATTTTTATCGTAATTAACCTTGCGACTATGCGCTTCATCGTCAAGAATGAATCCGTTCAAGCTTGTGATTTACCGATTGGCATTAACGGCAAGTTCTTATATTTCGTTATACATTAAGGAGAATTACCCATGCGCGTATTGAACCTTTGGCAATCAGTCATTGCCATCCTCGTATTATCTGCCTGTACCACTACCCCTAAAGTTCACAGCGATTTTGATCGCAATGCTAATTTCAGCAGTTTTCGCACCTTTGCTTTTGTCGATACATTAGCGACCGATAGGTCCGGCTATTCCACCTTGATTACTGGTTACTTCAAGTCGGCGGTAGAGCGGGAGATGGTTGGTTTGGGTTACACCCTGACTAATTCCAATCCCGATCTGCTAGTCAATTTCACCACCAATTCCGAAGCGCGTACCGACGTACGAAGTACTGGTTACTCGGGTTACTCTGGGTATTACGGCTATCGCTACGGCATGTATTCCGGCTTTCCCTCGAATGATGTCAGTACAGTGCATTACAAAGTGGGCACAGTGACCATCGATGTCGTTGACGCCAGGAAAAAGCAATTAGTATGGGAAGGGACAACTGAAGGTAAGTTGACTAAAGCAGTAATGGAAAACCCGCAGGCCGCAGTAAATACAGCGGTTTCCAATATTTTTGCGCAATATCCGACTCGCCAGCCGCCAGCGAAATAATTCGTCGTGCGGTATGTGTGGGTGATTACAAAAACGAAGAGGTAAGTCTATGACGAATCCAGTCAAGGCAAGGCAAGTGTGCAAACCTGCTGTCAAGGCACTGTGCTTGCCGCTGCAAAAGATGTTGCTGTCAATAACATTGGTTCCGCTAATGATTGCTCCCCTGGCAATTGTCCCGCTAACAGCCCAGGCCGCCAATTTACGATTTTTGGATGAAAGCTTGTTGGCGAAACTGGGCGCAGAGGAAATAGTTGCGCTCAAACAGGAAATCGGAGTGGTATTGGACAAGACTCCGGATCTGGAAATCATTAATTGGCTATCACCCAATACCGGTATCCAGGTACAGATCAAACCGAAGCTCTCATTCAAGGAAGGCAAAACCGAGTGCCGCAGGACGCTGTTCCGGCTCAGTAAGGACTCCAGCAAACCCGAGTTTTACCGATTTGATATTTGCCGCGATGTGGATAACAAATGGAAAGTAAAACATTCGCTGGTAAGTGACCTGAGTGAGCAGGATCTGACCTTACTGGAAGGCACCCTGAACGAAGTGCTCGGCTCGGAGAAAGACAACAAAC
Organism: Cellvibrio sp.; assembly: GCA_021323495.1. Classification (GTDB taxonomy): domain Bacteria; phylum Pseudomonadota; class Gammaproteobacteria; order Pseudomonadales; family Cellvibrionaceae; genus Cellvibrio. The sequence continues at coordinate 5,954 of JAJQJO010000199.1, forward strand.
TTCCTGCCTCCTGGTTTAATCCCGAATCAAAAAATGCCGGGATAGTGGTCCCGACCGCCTATTTCATTGAGGCGGGGAATCCCTGTCGCGATGTGTCCATCAGTATTAGTAATTCGACGGGCGGCACTATGGACGGCAGTTATACCTTCTGTAAAAAAACCAAGGGGTGGGAGCGGCAATAAGCTTTCCATGATGAATAAACGCGGCGCCTCCGGGCGCCGCGTTTGTTTTGGTATTCATCCAACTATTTCCAGTAAAGCAGAATGTTAAAATAGATAACGGTCAATGATTTTGGCGCCAATTGCTGTGAAATGATTTCAAGTTATGCAAATTAAGACGCAAAGTATGGAATTTATACTTTAATTAAATTTGCTCGCAACCGAGTGCTGTGGCGTCAAGGTTAAACGTGGTTAGTGGTATCAATCCTGGCTCCACTATTGGCCGTTCGGCTGTGCATTTAATTTTCTCCCCGCATGTTTTTTTAAATCATCCACACAAAATCGTAATAGGAATTTGTAATTATCAGGAGAGTAATGCCCGCTTTTCATGAACTTTCCGCAAGCAAGCGCGTGTTGTGAATAAAATATTTTTCAAGTGAACCTTTAACCGAAAGTAACGCTACAGAGGATGAAGCTATGAGTGGTTTGAGTAAGCTGAATTACCCTTTGCCGGGTATGTGGATATTGATGGTGTTGATATCCCTGTGTGCGGGCGTGGCACAAGCACAAGATAAAAAACCCAATATCCTGGTGATTTGGGGCGATGACATAGGTACCTGGAATATCAGCCACAACAACCGCGGCATGATGGGATACAAGACGCCCAATATTGATCGGGTTGCCAAAGAAGGCGTTGCCTTTACCGATTATTACGCGCAGCAAAGTTGTACCGCAGGTCGCGCGGCTTTTATCAGCGGCTCAGTGCCGGTTCGTTCGGGGATGACCAAGGTCGGTATGCCGGGTGCCAAAGAAGGTTGGCAAAAAACAGACGTGACTATGGCCACTATCCTGAAAAGC
>JAJQJO010000200.1 GCA_021323495.1 Cellvibrio sp.
ATGGCATTTCTCCCGGCTTGATCCAGGGTATGTTTAATTTTCGCGAGCTGGTTGGCGATGTCCGCATCGTTAAAATGATCGATACGGTTATCGGTGCGCTCCGGAATAATCCCGAAACCGTTATAAATACTCAACCAACTGGATTTTTCAAAAGCTTCAGGTTCGTGTTGCAACAAATAGCCACTGCTTTTAAATAAATCAATTTTATGTGCGAGGCTTTCCGGAATTTCCATTGCCTGGCAATAGCGCCAGAATTCAGTGTCGGTGCGTTGCGTGAGTTTGTAGTGCAATACGATAAAGTCGCGGATGCGCTCCATCTCGTGTTGGTGGCGACGATTCACCTCGTTGATCATGGCTTGGTCAAAAGACATATCCGGGAAAAATGTTAATAAATGAGTTATGCCGGTTTGGATCAGGGAAATACTGGTGCTTTCCAATGGTTCGATAAAGCCAGAGGCCAAACCCAGCGCATAACAGTTTTTATTCCAGACTTTTTTGCGGCGGCCCGCTTTAAATGCAAACGATTTTGGTGTGGTAATCGTAGCTCCACTAATCCGTTGCAACAACGCTGCTTCTGCTTTTGCTTTATCTAAAAAACGGCTGCAAAAAACATAGCCATTGCCCGTGCGGTGTTGCAAGGGGATTTGCCACATCCAACCGGCATCAAGTGCCGTTACCCGGGTATAGGGTTTTGGCTCCTCGGTATTTAACGATTGCGCCGCGACGGCGGAGTCGCACAATAACCAATGCTGCCAATCCTCATAACCTGTCTGCAAATTTTCTTCAATCAACAAACCTTTAAAGCCGGTGCAATCGATAAATAAATCCCCATCAATAATGTCGCCATTGTCCAGTAACAGGGAGTCAATAAATCCGTCGCGCTCGCGCAGGGTTACTTTTTCGATTTTTTGGTCGATATGCATTACCCCGCGTGAGATTGACAGTTCACGTAATACTTTTGCGTAAAGTGCTGCATCAAAGTGATAAGCGTAGGAATAATCTGCCAGGGGATTGTTGGCATTTTCCAACGGCTGGGCAAAATTGTTATGTTTAGCCAGTTGGCTGCCAATGGAATAATCTTGCAGGTTTTCGTTGGGGTTATTTTTTTTCAGGCGATAAAAATAGTGCTGGAATTCAACACCACTGAAATTAATGCCATAGTCAGCAAAAGGATGAAAGAAATGATCGCCCTGTGTACGCCAATTTTCAAACTGGATGCCAAGTTTAAAACTGGCACGTGTTGCACGGATAAAGTCCAGTTCATCCAGACCGATAGAATTGTTGAACTGGACAATGCTCGGAATGGTCGCTTCACCCACACCTACAGTACCAATGGTGGTGGATTCAATTAGCGTAATATCCAGGGCTTTTCCAAGCGCAAAACGCGCGAGGCTGGCGGCAGCCATCCAACCGGCCGTGCCGCCGCCGACAATAATAATTTTTTTAATAGGTTGATGTGACATTCGTGGACTCACCTGTGGTGTATTATTTGTGTTTGTTGCTGTCGTTATGCTGTAGCAGCTTTGATCTTTATATTGTTATGCGAGCGAAATTACCTTGGGTTTATACGGGGTTAAATGAGCTTGGTCAATAATCCCGGCGGGGGAATTTAAGCTTGTATAGATTGTTGCCAAGTGACCTGGTGTGGGACAATGGGCTTACAATTTTTATAAAAAACAGCGGGCATTTCCTGAAACGTTTGATGAGAATCAAACATAAGATGCCAAGAGAAACTAATGCCAAGAATACCTATGAAAAAAATAGTAATTGTGGGGGGCGGTACGGCGGGCTGGATGAGCGCATTGGTAATGGCGCGCGAATGGATTAAGAAAGGTTTCACTATCAACCTGCTGGAGTCGCCAGAGGTGGGCATTATTGGTGTTGGCGAAGGTTCGACACCTGCGTTAAAAATGTTTTTTGATGCGCTGGGCATTAAAGAGGCCGAGTGGATGCCGGAGTGCAATGCCACTTACAAGTGCGGCATTAGGTTTGAACATTGGTCTACCCGGCCCGGCCACGAGCGTTATTTCCATCCATTTTCAGCAGCCCTGGATCGCCAGAGCTTGCCGATTTTTATGCACAATGTGCAAGCCCGTCTGCGCGGTGCTGATCTTTATACCCATCCTGACCGTTTTTTTATTTCGTCGCGTATTGCCAAACAATGCCTTGCGCCTATAGCGCCGGAAAGTTTTCCGTTTGATGTGCATTACGGCTATCACTTTGATGCGGTTTTATTGGGGAAATTTTTGCGTAAAAAAGCCATTGCGATGGGTGTGGACCATTGTTACGGACATGTCATTGAAGTACGGCAGCATGAGTCAGGTGATTTAGCTTCGCTCGTCACTGATAAAGGCGATGTGATTGATGCCGATTTTTTTGTCGACTGCACCGGTTTTATCGGCCTGTTGTTGCAAAAAACATTAAAGACTCCCTTTATCAGCTACAGCAATAATTTGTTTAACGATGCTGCCGTCGCTCTGCCTACCGACATAGGCGAAAAAATCCCAGCGGAGACTGTATCAACCGCGTTGAAACATGGCTGGGCGTGGAAAATTCCACTCACTAATCGCTATGGCAACGGTTATGTGTACAGCAGTGCATTTTGCAGTAAAGATGACGCAGAGCACGAATTACGTGAACACCTGGGGATACTGGATGCGGATATTCCGGTGCGGCATTTGAAAATGAAAATTGGCCGGGTGCAGGAGCATTGGGTTAACAATTGCCTGGCGGTAGGTTTGTCACAAGGTTTTATTGAACCATTGGAAGCAACGGCACTTTTTTTAGTGCAGCAAACAGTAGCAATTTTTGCCGAGTATTTTACCAGGGGCGAGTTTACCAATCGTCACCGCGACGATTTTAACCAACGTATCAATGGGCATTTTGATGGTGTGCGGGATTATATTGTCACTCACTATAAGACCAGCTCGCGCACGGATACTGAATACTGGCGGGCAAACACGGCTGACCAGCAGGATATCTCACCGGAGATGAAGGAACTTTATAGCGCCTGGATGCAAGGTAAAGATCTTGCTGCTGAAGTGAATCGCTTGAAAATTGCGTCCTATTATCCAGCACCATCCTGGTACTGCATATTGAGCGGCATGGGAATTTTGCCCAATGCGCAGCAAGTGCGCAAACCGACCGCAGAGGAGGCTTGTTTTGATATGAATGCCCTGGATGAATTTTTGCGTCGCTGCACGTTGAATTTTTCTGATCATCGACAAGTTTTGGAAAAATTTGGTGCTGCGATAGAAAAATAAATCGTAGATAGCAATTTTGCGTCATGGTTTGCATCTGCCGTTAATAAAAATGCCCCGCCGAAGCGGGGCTTTTTATTAATCACATAGGGATAAATTGCCTCCCTCAGAAAATTAAAACCTGGCGCGAACACCAAGAGTGTAGCGAGCTTCATATACGTTTTGGTTGACGGTAACATCAGACCACTGCATATAAGTTTCCTCAAACTCTTCGGTAACGTTAGTGCCCTGCAGATAAACCGTCAGGTTATCGTTGAAATCATAACTGATTGATGTATCAACATAAGCAGTGGGTGCTTGCCACCAGGCTGCCGGGCTGCCGTCGTTCCAGGCGCGACCAATGAAACGTTCACTGCGGTAGTTATAAGCAATGCGCGCCTGCCATTGGTTGTACTCGTACCACAATATAGCGTTGACCTGGTCTTCCGAGTTGTCAGCCATGGGCATGGTTTTGCCGTAGAAGTCTTTCTCGCCGCCATAACCATCAGTGTAGGTGTAGTTCACTGTTGCGCCCAAACCACTGAATGCCCCTGGCAGGAAATCAAATGCTTGCTGGTAGCCCAATTCCATTCCCTTCACCACGCCACCCTCGGTGTTATCGCGGGTGGTCAGGTCAATGGTTTCGCCCGGTCTGCGGTTTACACCGTCTGAATCAGGTACGGTTGGAATTTGAATGGTAGCCGTGGCGATCGAGGTTTCAACATCAACACGGAATAGACCCAGGCTCAGGATGCCACCGTCGGTGAAGTACCACTCGTAGCTCACGTCCAGGTTATCGGCGCGCCATGGCTCCATGTAGGGGTTGCCATTTTTAGACGCGCTTACCACTTCGAACACGCCCAAATCCGGGTTGTTATTAGTGGTGTAGGTCAAGCCCAGGCCAACATCATTGGCATCCAGTTGGGTCATGGTTTTGGTGTAGGCAAAACGCAATTTGGTGTCATCGCTGGTATCGAACGCGATGTTGAAGCGAGGCAGGAAGTCATTGAAATTGCGCTCGATGACTTCAATACTTTCTGTGCTTGGTGCAACCCCGTTCAGTGCCGGGTACTCAACGCCATCCACAGTGACTTTGGTAGAGTCAACCGATGGAATGAATTGGGTAATATCCAGGCTGGTTTCGACATACTGCATACCGAAATTCGCTTGGTAGGGAAGCCCGGCTTCACCTTCAAAGGAACCCTGCAGATAAGCGGTTTGGGTTTGGTCGCTCACGACATAACTCTGGGAGCCGTCTTTATGCTCCACATTGCCGGGGTAGAGCGCCTCGTGGAAGGCAGCGGTATTTTTCATCGCTTTGGGGTCGATGAAGTAGTAGCTGTTGCCATCACTGGCCGGGCCGAAATCGCTCACTTGATGGATATAGCCCTGTTCCTGCAATTCAGTGAAGGTGAAAGTTTTGGCGATGGTATCGCCACCGGCAACACCCGGAATGCCTGAATCTTTCCACTTGGAGTAGACGGTTACATCATTGCCATTGGCGTCTTTGACGGTGAAAGGGGCAATCAGGTCATATTGGTCGCGTTCAATTTCGCGGTCAGCAAAACGGTAGCCAAAATCAACCTTTACACCATCCTGGAAATCGTAAGTTCCATCGAGACGGAATACGTCGAGCGTGGATTCTTCGTTGCGGTTTTGATGGGAGAAAGCAGATACCAGTCCATAGCTGTTGATGTCCTGACCAAAACCGGCCGGGTATTGGATGCTGGGGTGTTCACCCGAAAAATCTGCGATTACAGGTACACGTTCCGGACCATATCCACCGGGGTTGGCTGGAGCTTGTACACCACCGTAACTGGTTTGCAGGCCGGATTGCATGCCGCTGGTCAGCAGCGCATCGGCAAAACTCCCGGTGTGGTCGTTGGTGGCATTGCCGTGGGCATAGCGCACTGAACCGCTCAACTTATCAGACAGTTCTACATTGGCTTGCAGGTTAAAGTTCAGTGACTCACGCTCGTCAATCTGGGTTTCGCCTTTGGCGATAATGCGCAGCGCATCCAGATTGGTAATTGGGGAGGTATAGAAATCCTTGCCTGAACCGCCGACAGCCGGACCGCGGTTGACCATGGTTGCGGCATCCGGAGTGATCCAGTCGTACTGGGCCCAGGAGTTATCTGCAATCAGGCCATTCACGTAATCGCCTTGGTCCATCTTGGTGTAAAACACATCAGCCAGCAATTCTACCTGTTCATTCAATTGGAACTGGGCAGTACCGGAAACACCGGTGCGCTCACGCTCTGTAGTGCGGTTGGTCACACCATAGTCAATCGTGCCAAACACTTGATCGTTAGTGTCGCCATCACCAGTCAGGTCGCTCGGGGTGCCTTGGCCTGGCCAATCGCCATTTTCGTTGTAACCGCGGAACCACCAATCGCTGTACATGCCGTAGCGATAGTTCGCCAGGGTCGCCTTTGAATTGGACAGGCTGAGCAGGGCGCCAAAATTGTCGCCATTGTTGAAGCCCGCAAAACCGGAGAGCTTGTGGCCAATATCATCGTCGGTGTAGCTACCTTGGGAACCCTCCGCGGCACCGACAAAAGTCCAACCGGAATCCAGGTCAAACGGCCGGCGGGTTTGCAAATCGATGGTGCCGGCAACACCAGCCGCCAGGGTGGATGCTTGTGCTGATTTGATCACATCTACCTGCGCCAGTAATTCAGCAGGAATATCGGTGAAGTCGGGTTGGGCTGTGGTAATCGAGCCAGCGCTCAGGAATTGCTCGCCATTTAACAAGGTGCTGACCTGGGGCATGCCGCGCACGTTAACGGTGGAGCCTTCACCTGCTGTCCGGCGAATCTGCACACCGGCAACGCGCTGCAAAGAGTCAGCAATAGTGATGTCAGGTAATTTACCAATGTCCTCTGCGCTAATAGCATCAACTACAGAAGCAGATTCGCGCTTCACGTTGACTGAGTTAGTCAACGACGCCTTTATACCTGTGACTACAACTTCTTCAACCATGCCGTCTTGTGCATAAGCACCCGAGGCAATACAGGTTGCGATCAGTGTCGACAGCAGCTTCTTATTAAAACTTGCAGAACTTTTCATGAGTGCGTCCTCTAGTTTTGACTTTTTATGTGGGTAATCCCTGCGTTTTTAGTGGTTGGCAGGTTCTCAGCCAGAACAGCGACGCCTTATTGCCAGTGCATTGCCATCCTGCGAGATGGCGGAATCCTATTTGTAATCGTTTACATTTTCAAACAATTTATGTCTTCAAATATAGCGAGAAATGTTTTTTACCCATTAAAAAAAGATAATTTTAATGCCATTTAAATTATAAAAATAATTAAAGTAAATCTGTATATAAATGATATGTAAGGAATTTTTTTAGTTTTGTTGAGAGTGCGAGTGATTTTTATAGGCAGGTAAACGATATGTGTTAGCTTTTGTTTGCTGAGTTAATAATTTGTAAACGATTACAGCATGTTACTTAAGGTGACAGGCTATTTCATGCAAAACACTCGTTTGGGCGGTGATGTTCAACTAGCCAGGACGAAAACTTTTCACATATCGAGTTATTTTTGTTTTGTTATGTTATAACATGCGCGAAAAAAGAGGAATTAAACGAGACTGATTATGAATTTATTACCAGTGACTGTTCTGTCCGGATTTTTGGGGGCAGGAAAAACGACTTTGCTTAACCACATTTTAAATAATCGCGAACATCGCCGGGTGGCGGTGATCGTGAACGATATGAGC
>JAJQJO010000201.1 GCA_021323495.1 Cellvibrio sp.
GTAAAACAGGCCCGCCAGTACAGTTTCGAATTTCTCGAATGGAAGAAACAATATGTATTGCGTGAACATTGGCTGGCCCACAATAAACGCGCATGTCCACGCTGCAATATTCCTTATACAAAAGCGTATTTAGGTAAGACTAATCGGCGCAGTTTTTTTTGCGAGAAGTGCCAAAAAAAATATCAATAATGTTTATGGACCTACGCTTGGGATACCAACTAATTTTGGTTCTAAGTGAAACCTGTTTTGATGACAATCTCGTCCGTATGGGAACAGATATGTGAATTATACTTTGACGGTAATGACAGTTATTGACGAGTAGGTTTATGCGAACATTTATCCGGCATCCAACATCGATCCCAATTCAGGTCTGCGCAGGCGAAGCCGACGAAGCGCGCGTTCGCGTGCGTAATTTGAGCGCAGGCGGATTGTGTTTTATCACAGATAAACCGGTAAAAGTGGGGTCTCTGGTAGAGTTCGGTATTCCGCTGATCAAACCGGATTACCATGGTCGCGGTGTAGTTGTATGGCGACGGGAGGAATCTGCCCAACAATTTGAAGTGGGTGTGCGCTTTACCAGTGATGATGAATATTTCCGTACCCGCATGGTCGAGCAGGTATGCCAGATTGAAGATTATCGCCAGCGGCTAGCGCTCAAAGGGCGCCAGCTAAACAGTGAAGAGGCAGCGTTGGAATGGATTGAGCATTACTCTGCCAGTTTTGATCACCTGGCGCGGCATTAGCAAAAAAACAGCAGCTCTAAAAAACAAAACCCGGCTTTTGCCGGGTTTTTCTTGTGCGATTTTTATAATGTTTATTCGTGCTTGTGATGGAAAGGTGCGAACCAGCAAATCAGGAAAGACGGGATGGTGGCAACCATTACAAAAATAAAATAACCGGTATAGCCCATAGCTTCCTGCAACACGCCACTCACCATACCGGTGAGCATCATACACAATCCCATCAGCGCCGTGCCGAAGGCATAATGCGTTGTAGTGTATTTGCCGGGAGCGAGCTGCTGCATCAAATAAATCATAAAGCCTACCGAGCCAATGCCAAAAAAGAACTGCTCAACTATTACCCCGGTAGCTATCAACGTGTAGCTTTCCGGTTGGATAACGGAGAGCAATAAAAATGTGACATTGGGAATATTGATCGCACAGCAAAGAGGAAAGAGTGCTTTTTTCAGTCCTTTCCTGGCAACATAAAACCCGCCAATTAAAGAGCCAATGATCATGGCTATCAGGCCAAAGACGGAATAGATAAGCCCAAATTCCTGATTGGTTAATGACAATCCGCCATTTTCCATTGAGTCTTTCATAAACAACATGCTGGGCGCTAACAAAAATCCATAGCTGAGACGGAATAACAATGCGAAGCCAATCATCATCCAGATTCCTTTTTTCTGGAAAAAGGTGATGAATGCATCAAGTAAGGTTGTACTTGCTTCTTTCACGCTTTTCGGAGTGTTTTCAGAGCGTGAGCCCTCGGGCATAAATTTCCAGTGCCATGCTGCCATTGCCAACATAACTGCACCTAATAAAGCGAAGGCGATCTGCCAGGATTGGGTCCAGTCAGTACCATTTACCAGCGGATCGTGACCAAAAACATTTTCATGTAAAAAACCGGTCAAAATAATCAGCCCGCCGGTGATTGCGAGTTTGCCGAGGTTCCAGCTTAAGCTTTGTACGCCGCAATACTGCGCCTGCTGTTTGCTGTCCATGGAGGTGACATAAACTCCGTCACTGGTAATGTCCTGTACTGAACCGATAAAAGAAATTACCCAGAACAATACGATCATGGGAAGAAAAAAACTGGGAAGATTCATTGCCAGGGCAACACCGATAAATCCTATGCCTTGTATGATCTGGCTGGCTAAAACAAAAAACTTTTTGGTTTTGTACATCTCCAAAAATGCTGCGAACAGAGGTTTTATTGTATATGCCAAACCAAGCGCACTTGCATAGCCAGCTGCTTCAGCATTACTCATGCCTAGATTGCTGAACATAATTACGGCGGCTGCGGTGAGGATGTTGTAGGTCAGCGCCATCGTAAAATAGCCCGATGGTACCCAGAGCATAGGGTGCTTGGTTGTCGCAGGGGCAGTGCTAATAGCAGAGGCGGAATTAATCGCCGAGTCAGAACTCATGGTTAGTACCTTGTGTTTTTCTTGCTGTTGTTTTTTGTGATAACGGCTGCCTGCTCGTGTCGTAGTTTCAGGCATTCAGTGCGTTACTCACTGCCACTGGTTTTATTATGGTCGGCGTAATCCGTGCCTTATAGTTGTGCCGCTTATGAAACGGAGGCCACTTTATAAAGTGGCCTCCGCGATCTCTCTCACCTGATCAAGCGGTTGATACAGCTTTCGGTATTCATTTTTAACGCCGTCGACGCGGCTTTTTTACATTATTTGCCAGCTTTATAGGTTTCAGCCGCTTTCAGTATTTCTGCGCGTGCTTCTTCCAGGTCGCCCCAGCCCGCCACTTTGACCCACTTGCCTTTTTCCAGATCTTTGTAATGTTCAAAGAAATGTTCGATTTGTTTCAGGGTGATTTCCGGCAAGTCGCTCAAGGTCTTTACTTTGCTGTAAAGCGTGGTGAGTTTATCGTGCGGTACCGCTACGATTTTCGCATCTTCACCTGCTTCGTCGGTCATCTTCAATACGCCCAGCGGACGGCAGCGGATGACTGAGCCAGCCTGGACTGGCTGCGGGAAGACTACCAATACATCAGCGGCATCGCCATCGCCACACAGGGTGTTGGGGATATAGCCATAATTGCAGGGATAGTACATGGCGGTGCTGACCAGGCGATCTACAAACAGCGAATTGCTGTCTTTGTCGATCTCGTATTTGATTCCGGAGTTCATTGGGATTTCGATAACTACGTTAAAGTCATCGGGCAGGCTTTTGCCCGCGGGGACAAGTTCAAAACTCATGGTGCATTCCTGACGTCTATTGATTAAAAACTAATGGTGATTAAAAACTATTGATAATTGAAGCTAGTGGATTGAAATTTTGGCTAATGTGTTGAACCAGATGGAGCAATGTGTTCTTTGGGCTAGTAGGGGGCGGATTCTACCACAACAAAAAGGCGACGATAGCTACGGCAACGAGGGTGGCGGCGGTCAGTGCCAGCCAGGCTTTGCGGCGTCCATGGTGCAAGCTGGGTTCGATGCGGTTACCGGGCGAGGTAGGTCGAGTTTTCCAGCGCTTGGGTTCGCTGCTGGGTAGTTTGCGCTCAATGGGTTTGCTCAATTCATCAATTGGCTTGCGGATGCGGGTTTTACTGTCTTCCAGGTCGGGCGCGACTATGCGGAAGGTGTAGACATCCAGGCGCAATCGGTCGCCATTGTTTGCGGTGGCATTATCGACCCGCAGTTCATTCAGGAAGGTGCCGTTGGAGGAGCCCAGATCTTTAATCCGCAGATGATTGCCTTCGATGCTGATCTCGGTATGGCGGCGTGATAAATGGGTGCCGGGGATGACGATATCGCATTGGTTGCCGCGCCCGATAACCGTACTGTGTTCGGGCGGCAGGATAAAATGCTTGCCCGCCAACCAACTGCTGTCGGAGACCAGGCGCCAGGGGCCGATATAGGTATCCCTGGACTTATCAGGCAAGCTGCGCGGGTCGAGGACGATGATCTCGTTGGCACCGATTTTGATAATATCGCCGGGCAGGATTTCTTTTTGGGTAATGCGCTGGCCATTGACGAAGCAGCCACTGGCGCTGTTGTTATCTTTGAGAAAGTATTTGGTATTTTCCTGGATGACTTTGGCGTGCAGGGGTTCTATGCCCTCTTCATCAATCACCAGATGATTGTCCGCGTCCCTGCCAATTGAGAACAGCTTCTCAACTACCCACAAAGGGGGGCGTCGATTGTCCTTAAAGTGAAGTTTGAGCATGGCAGATTCCGTATTTTTGTCGTCTAAATAATCATTTATGCAATTATCTACCCTGTAATTGCCTATTTTGGCGCCGATCCTATGTTTTAAATGACCTTATCATCGAATTCTATTAACTCATACCCCAAAGGGCAATCTTATGACTGATATTACCGGGCACTTGCCGCCCCAGGCAAAAAATAAGGTAGTTATCCACTACTGCAATATGTGCCGCTGGATGTTGCGCTCCGCGTGGTTAGCGCAGGAGTTGCTGGGTACATTTGATGGGGAACTGGACGAAGTGGCGTTGCATCCAGGGACGGGCGGGATTTTCCATATTTGGCTAAATAATCAGCTGATATGGGACAGGGTTGCCGATGGTGGTTTTCCGGACGCCAAGGAACTAAAGCAGCGGGTGCGCGATCTGCTCTGCCCGGAACGTTCACTTGGGCACAGCGATGGCCATAAAAAAGCCGACTGACTTTTGTAACAAATCGTTTCTGCTGCCATGAGTTGATAGGCTTTTTACTGTTTTACGCAGGGGTGGCTGGCATAATGGCGCGCCTTTCTGGCCGAAACACTGCTGGCTGGCTGCCGATTTACCGCTGGCAGGGTCCTAGTAAGCTCCTGTCGCTCAGGGAAACTTCACCAACCGGATTTTTTCATGCAGACACTTTCACGTTTTTATTTGTCACTCAATCGAATCTACCGCGCGCTTATTATCAATCGACCCTACCCTGTGCTGATCACCCTGGTGTTGCTAACGACTGTAGCCGCCTTTGGTATGACCAATTTCAAGCTGGATGCTTCGGCCGATTCGCTCACCCTGGAACACGACACCTCGATCGATTATCTGCGCGAAATTTCCAAGCGTTATCAAAGTGGCGATTTCCTGGTACTCACCTATACCCCGAAAACGGATATGTTTTCCGACGAGTCGATCAACACCCTCAAACAACTGCGCGATGAGCTGGCAAGTGTCGATGGAGTGGCGAATGTCTATTCCATGATCGATGTACCACTGCTGTATAGCCCTATGCGCCCGCTGGCGGAACAAAAGGAATCGACCCGCACCCTGCTCACACCCGGCGTGGATCGTGCAATGGTTAAACAGGAATTTTTAACCAGCCCGATTTACCGCGATATGTTGTTAAGCCCGGACGGGACTACATCGGCGATCCTGCTCAATTTAAAAGTGAACAACCAGTACATCCAAATGGCACGCCACCGCGATGCACTGCGCTTGAAGCGCGATAAAGAGGGGTTGAGTGCGGATGAAGAGCAAGAATTGGCCCGCGTATCAAGGGAATTTCTCGACTATCGCACCGCAGTCGCCGCGCAGGATGCAGCGCGCGTGGAAATTGTGCGCGGCATAGTGGCCAAATATCATGACCGAGCACAAATTTTTCTGGGCGGTGTGAGCATGATTACCACCGATATGATCGCCTATATCAAAAGTGATCTGGTGGTGTTTGGTGGTGCATTGGTTGCGTTTATTATTTTTATGCTGGCTTTTTTATTTCGCCAATGGCGTTTTGTGGTGCTGCCACTCGCAGCCTGTTTAATGTCGGTGACATTAATGCTCGGCTGGTTAAGCTGGATTGATTGGCGGCTTACCGTAATTTCATCCAATTTTGTTGCACTTTTGTTGATCATGGTATTTGCGTTCACGATTTATGTGGTGGTGCGCTATCGCGAGATCCATGCGCTTGATCCCGATATGGAGCAAGGGGATATCGTGCTGCAAACTGTGCGCGATATGGCAGTCCCCTGTTTGTATTCCGCGCTGACCACCATTGTGGCGTTTATGTCGCTGGTGATGAGTGGCATTCGTCCGGTAATCGATTTTGGCTGGATGATGACCATTGGGTTAGTGGTTGGATTTATGTTGGTGTTTGTGGTGTTACCTGCGGGCTTGATGATCCTGCCGAAAGGCGAACCCAAGGATCGCGGCGATAATTCTGCTGCGCTCACGGTGCGGTTTTCCAAATTGGCAGAATTTCATGGCAGCAAAATTTTATTGCTCAGCCTCATTGCGGTGCTGGTGAGTGCATGGGGTATCAGCAAACTGGAAGTGGAAAACCGTTTTGTCGATTATTTTAAGAGCGATAGCGAGATCCATCAGGGCCTGAGTGTGATTGATCGCCAGCTCGGCGGGACGGTAACGCTTGATATTATTCTCGACGCCGATAAAAACACTGTCGACATTCTTGAGTCTGCCGCGAGCGATGAAGAAGATCCTTTTGCAGAGGTAGAAGGCGAAGTTGTTGCAGCTAATGAAACTGATGCAGAAGAAGACCCTTTTGCAGAAATGGGTGATGAAGACGCATTTGCCGATAGTTCAGCTGCTACCAATGCGGTACCCAGTTATTGGTTCAGCGTGGCGGGCCTGGATCAAATCAAGCAATTGCACAATTATCTGGAATCGCTGCCGGAAGTGGGCAAGGTACAATCGCTGGCGACTGTTTACCAACTTGCGCATGACATTAACAAAGGCAAGTTGAATGACTTTGAATTGAACGTGTTGCGCAATATGCTCTCGGACGACATCAAGAATTTTCTGATTACACCCTATCTGGTCGATGAGGCACAGCAAACCCGTATCACCCTGCGTGTCATTGAAACCACACCGGATTTAAAGCGCGCCGAGTTGGTAAAACGGATTCGACAATACGCGGAAACAGAAGTCGGGTTCAAACCGGAGCAAGTTAATTTCACCGGTATGCTCGTGCTCTATAACAATATGTTGCAGAGTTTATTTGCATCGCAAATCGCCACTATCGGTGTTGTTTTTGTATCCATCATGTTGATGATGATGGGACTATTCCGCTCATTTAAAATTGCATTGATTGCAATACTACCGAATATCCTTGCTGCGGGAACTGTGTTGGGTGCAATGGGATTGGTGGGCATTCCGCTCGATATGATGACCACCACCTTTGGTGCGTTTGGGGGGGGGGTGGGGGTGGATCAGGCGATCCAATACTTCTATCGCTTCCGTATCGAATTCGAACACGACCAAAATTATGTTGC
>JAJQJO010000202.1 GCA_021323495.1 Cellvibrio sp.
GATAAAGAGTCCCCCCTTGGGATCCTTCCCGGGGGTATTAGGGGGGCGAGGCAGGCTACTCCTCCCCTTGCTTTCGTCGCCGTGCGCTACCTCACAGATCAACAATTTTGCTTTTTCGTAAAGACTACGGGTATTTTTTGGCAAACTAGTCTACCCTCAAAGAACCTATGTCCACCCATCGTTGAGAACACGATTATGAGTAAATCCCAAAACAGCAAGAAGGAAACCAAAAAACCGGCAGCCAAAACGGCGAAAGAAAAACACGACGCAAAAAAAGTCAAAAAAGCAGAGAACGCACGCAAAGATTTTTAGCATATTGCCAAAAACATCACACAAAACGACAGGCTAATGATTTTTTCGTTAGCCTGCTGTTTTTCTTACAGGGACATTTCGCCGTCCCAATAACATTCGCTACTTCACCTTTAACATAAATTTCCTATATGCATACCGCTCCATTTCATTCAATTAACTTTGCAAATGCTACAAATTATTATTGCAAAGCCCCTTGCTCGGAAGCGCTACAGTAAAAATAACCCTCGGTATTTGGACAGTCTGTCTGCAAACCGTATGTTACAAATGCAACAAAAAGCGTCGCAACTATCATCAAGGCAATTTTTATTCCATTCGTCATTTTCATGTTCAGGACTCCATCGATAATAATCGGTGTTAACAACCGCTCAGTTCCAAACCAAACACGTCAAAAGCTACTGCAAAAAAATGTGCCAAAACGTTAAGCTTTTAATTCAACATCCAATAGCCATTTGGATAACGCCTCATTTACCTGCGTCGGCTGCTCAATAGGGGAAAGATGGCCGCAGTCATCAATGATCACCAAGCCTGCATCCGGTATCGCGGACACCATTTCCTGATGCAACCCCAAGGGCGTAATGGCGTCATCCCGACCACAGATTACCAACGTCGGGCATTTAATTAGCGGTAAAAATGGTGAGCTATCAATACGGTTGGAAATTGCTTTTTGTTGCCGGATAAATGTGTCTTTACCAATGCTCATCGCCATGTCACTAATAAGGCCCACTAAAAATTGGTCCTCCAGGTGCGATGGATGTATTTGTTTGGCAATAAGCTCATTAACGACAGCTTGAAAATCAATTTCAGCGCGCTCAATTGCGGTGCGTCGGTTTTCCAAAGCGGTAGGTGTATCCGTCCGTGCACTGGTGTCCAGTAGTGCCAGTGCCAAAATCCGCTCTGGTGCTTGACGCATGATTTCCAGCGCTACATAACCCCCCATCGACATTCCCGCCAATGCGAATTTATCAACTGGTGCACTTTCCAGCACCGAGGTCGCCATAGCGGTAATGGTATCGGCTGTCGTTAAATCTCCGATCCAGACATGGGCGATATCGGTAAGCCCTGCTAATTGGTGTTGCCACAAACGAGCATCGTTTGCCAAGCCGGGTAACATAACAATATGGGGAAACTGCCTGCTTAGCATTAAAACCTCCTGGTTGATAATTGCGAGGCGCGAATAAATTGAACACGTGATAAACGCACCCATCGACGTTCACCCTCAGGATGCAGACTTACAATGATCTTTTCTGTTCGCCAATGCACAAAGCAATCAAATAACTTCTGGTCATAACAGAAAAAATACTCATATCCAGCTGAAAAAATTGTGACTTATTCACTGTGTCCTCATTAAATAAATCACATGCTAGCAGGTTCTTTTTTCACGGATTATTTAAATTACGAAGACCATGATACTGAATGGACAAGCAGGTTTTCGATGACTGAACGACTTGGCTTGTTCTGTTAACCCCATTTAAATCTTTAGGAGAAGGACCATGTCAGAAGATAAATCAGTAGAAAGCAAAATTGATGAAACAACCGCTAGGGAACGCCGCGATTTTCTGCGCAATTCCGTATTGGCTGCAGGAGCGGTTGCCACCTTGGCCGTTGCTGAATCAGCCAGTGCACAAACTTGCTACGACGCCTCAGGCAATATCGTAAAAGCCGCCACCAGCGCCAAAACGATCGACGTTGCATTTAATGCCGGAGATTTGAAAATCGACGATTTGTACAGTGTTATCAAACAACTCGGAGGAATAACCGGCTGTTTAACCTGCGGCCTTAATGGTTTTGATTTGCACGTTCATATCAATCCCGTCCTCCCACTCAAAACCAATCTAGCATCCTTCGCAACTGTGTTGACAAATCGTTAAGTATTAATACGTCGATAAAAATAATCCATTTTTATCGACGTCATTCATATAGGGAGAGGGATATGCTGCCGCAACAATCACTGCGCAAGCTCGGGGTAGGAATTAATTATCACGGATATTTTCACGACTTGATTCTTCGGCACATTGATATCATTGATTACATTGAGGTAAGCCCCGACATTTTTTGCGAGGAGGTAATCTGTGAGGATGGAAATTGTAGCGATGCTACCGATGGATATAACCGTACCTTTCGCCTGAACACTAACAAACTTCAAGACGCGCTTGTAATAGGTCAGCTCCGCCCGGTGGTTGTCCATGGGCTCAGTCTTTCCATAGGGTCGGCGAGCGGATGGAATAGTGATTATTTGAACATACTCGACCAGTATGCGGAGCAGCAAACGTTCGCATGGCACAGTGAGCATTTGGGTTTTATGCTGGTAAAAAATCAGGATGGATCAGAAGATCATGCTGGTTTGATTTTACCCATGCAATTCACCGGGGAGGCATTGGATCTGCTCTGTCCACGCATACAACAATTATGTATCCGTTACCGGGCACCTTTCCTGATCGAAAACACTACTTATTACCTGCCCGACTTTCTTACTACCGATCACCAGCAGTGGGATGAAATCGAATTCCTGAACCAGCTGCTTACACGTACTTCATGCGGGCTTTTGCTTGACCTCTACAATTTTTATTGTAATGCGCTCAATTTTGGTTTTGATCCTTATGCAGCGTTATCTCGTTTGCAACTGGATAAGGTGATAGAAATTCATGTTGCTGGTGGCGTAACTCACGAAGGTTTTTTATTGGATGTTCACAGCCGGGAAGTACCCGAGGCGGTGTGGGATTTACTCGCGTGGATTTTGCCAAAACTACCCAACCTTTGCGCTATTACCTATGAGCTTCTGGAACAAGCGCTGCCGGTAACCGGCGAAGAAAAAATTGTCGCGCAACTACAACGCTGCAAAACACTATGGGATGATTATCTCCAAATGACGATTAGCCCGGCGCAACAAAACATCAGTCATTTGAACAAAGTGGAGATCCAGCATGTCGCTGCTTGATGTACAACGTAGTCTGGTTGGCTTTGCGCGCGGCTCATCAGCTGAATATCATCACTGCGGTAATCTCACCCCCTCTGAAGACAAATGGCTAAAACAATTGCTGGATGCACCCGGCTTACACATCACCCAACAAGTTCAGCAGTGGTGGCGCATCAGCCGGGTTTGCGCAACGGCGCCACTCACGGTCGCATTATTGAAACGCCACGGATTGGAAGAGTTGATTGTTGAGTACATCATCACCGAACCGATACGCACTTTGTTTTTCGCCGCCGAGCTGGATCAATTCAAGACGTTTTTACGGGGTAAGGCGCTGGTAGATCACACCACCAGAACCTTGGTCGAATTTGAAGCAGGCATCAAAACGGCAGCCCAGTTGGCCGCTGCCGGGAACGAAGTCAGCACAGAAAGCTTTTCGTTATTATTGAGGTTCCAATGCTATCCCCCTGCGCTCTTCGCAGCCTTGCTGACCGGCACACCATTGCCCGCCCTCGAACAACAAGATTATTACCTCGAAATAAATCCGTCATTAGAATCGCTGTGGCGTTGTTGGGATAACTGTTATCACAACTGTCGCCTCAATTGTCATACCAACTGTTCTTCCAACTGTCGTTCCGACAGGGCCCCGCAACATCTTCAAAGGGATGACGCCATCCATACAGACGTCCCTCGGTTGCCTTCCAAAGTGGCTGAAAATCATATTTAGCCTACACTCAGCTGACGCGCTATTGCCTAATCCCTTAAATAAAGCTGAAATAGCCTTTTTTCCTATCTATCCTATTACTGCCCGGGCGTTACGGAATGTTTAGTTTCTTTGCGATATTTGTAGTAGCTATTATTGCCACCGGCGCCAGCGCGCAACCTTTCGCACAAACATCCGCACAAACATCCGCAAATTCACTATCACAACCGTTAATAGTGACGCATAAACTTCCCGAATTTGGCGACCTGAAAGGCAAAACCTTTGAACAACGGGTTATTCAACTGGCGTTGGAAAAAACCCAAACAAAGAGCAATCCGTTTGAAATGGTGCCGATCAATGTTATTTCGCGCACCCATGCTATAGCGGCGCTTAACCAAAACCTCTATGAAAATTTTGTGATTTTATTGAGCTATGAAGATGCGCTGCTGGAAAGTGGCAACCTTATCTATATTCCTTTTCCACTCGAATTGGGCGCACTGAGTTATCGCATCTGTTACGCCAATAAAAATATTGTGGGTCAAGTACAGGGAATCCATAGTTTGCAGCAGTTGCAACAATATAAGGTGGGTGTAGGTGCAGGCTGGGTAGATGCCAAAATCCTGAAGCACCATCGCTTGCAAGTAGTCGAAGGAAGCAACATTACCAGTCTCTTCCGCATGACCCAGGCGGGGCGGGTTGATCTGTTTTGCCCGAGTCCATCCGAGTATTTTCATGAACTCAGGGGAGAAAAGACATCCGAGCTGCAACTGGATAATAAACTCGCACTCTACTACCCATTGCCAAAATTTTTATTTGCCCACAAAAACAGCAAGCCACTGCTGGATAGGATTCAGCGAGGTATCGAAATTGCCTATAAGGACGGTTCTTATAAGCAACTGTGGTTTGAAACCCAAGGGCAGGCGATAGTTCGCGCAGACTTGGGCAAGCGCCACCTTATCAAGCTGGAAAATCCCTTTATCAGCAGCTTGAGCGACGATTATCAGCAGTATCTGTTCAACCCGGAGGAGTATTTACCTGATCAACCACCAACCGATGCTCGCCATCAAATACCCAAGCCTCTTCAAAATCGACTTCAAACAAATGTCCATCAGGATCGGTGAAGTAGCCGGCAATACCCCAGTGGGTGCGTGTGGCCGGTTTTACAATGACACCGCCAGCTTCAACCGCCTTTGCCAAAATTCGCGGAACCTCATCGGCTGACTGTGCGAGATAGATTAATCCCACACCGGAAAATCCCGAACCCGCAGGGCTTTCAAACAACGCATCTTTCGCAAAATCCTTGCGTGAAATAAGGCAAATGGCATAACCGCCCATATCAAACTTTACAAACCCCTCATTACCGGTGGGCGATTTTTTCCAACCGAGCGATTCATAGAACAGAGTTGATTTACCAACATCATCCACGCCCAATAAAATTAAATGCATACGCTGGCGCGGGGAAAGTGACTGCACTATATCCGACCGAAAAACGTGCCCAACGGGTTTACTCAACATTTGGTTTTAATCCTTTTCATTCATTTTTTTCATAGGTTATTCGATTGCGTCCCGCTTGCTTGGACTGATAAAGCACAAACTGGCTCGCCGAGAGGAAATACACGCGGACCATATCTTTATCCAGTTCCAGCGCCGATTTGATTTGTGTGTCCAATACCAATAGTGCATTTATTTCGTGTTCAATCTCAGGTGACAAGGGTTTCTGCCCTATTCCGGTAACACTACCAACAATAGTGTTGGCAGGTTTCAGCTGCCAGAAGCCCTGCTCAGAATGTTGCTGTATAGCAAAGAGCGAGGAGGATGGGAGCGCATGGGATTGATACGCGGCAAGCAGCATGTTGGTAATTATCTCGACACGATCACGCTGTAATGCCACAAATTTACCGACCAATTCATTGCGGCTGATAACAGTATTTTCGACATCATCTTTAACGGCGCGCAGATGATGTATCGCACTGGCGGCACACGCGGCAAGAATAAATACCACCAGGATCGATATTAACCATTTGGATTTCAATCGCATCACCCGCAAGGTTGGTATTGAATAGATACTGCATCTGCACCCAGTAAAGACCAAGGCGAGCAGAGACGCCACTCATGCCAGGCAAAGTGGGTAACTGTCGGGCTAATGATAGAAAAACACCGGCGACGAGCAACTCTGTAACCAAACGTCGGGAAATGTAAAAGCGATTGCGGGCTTATTCCTTGCATACTAGCCTCACGGCTTAATGCGCCAAGTTTCAATTGCTGGTTTTTCAACAGGATAAGGCCACAGCAAATAAGCGGCTATTAACTAAAAGAATTGCTTCAAATTAATCAACTGATGGATATGTTCATGTTTGCTTCGGTAAATCGCTTATCGCGCGGCCAGCGCTGGCTAGTGGGTATCGCTCTGGTAGTCGTCGTGTTGCTGGTGTGGTTTTTTGGTTTTCGCACAGTGGCAGAAAAAAAACCTCCGCCCCCCAACCCCTGGATGGGGCCAACCCCGGTGCATGTAGTTAAAGTGACCAAGGAAGATTTGAAAGTACACATCAAAGCCATTGGCAGTGTCGTGCCGCTCAATACCGTGACGGTCCGCAGCCGGGTGGACGGTCAATTACTGCGGATTTTGTTTGACGAAGGCCAGCAGGTAGAGGCCGGGGATTTGCTCGCAGAGATTGATCCAGCGGGCTATACAACCCGCCTCGCGCAAGCCGAAGGCACTGTGCAGGAAACCCGCGCCCAGCTCAAAAATGCGCAAGAGGATTTACGTTTGTATGAACGTTTGATCGCGCAAAAATCCATTGCCAAACAAGTCTACGATAAGCAGGTTGCGCTGGTGGAACAGTTGCAGGGCACCCTGAAAAACCACAGCGCCCAATTGGATGACGCACGCCTGCAGCTTTCCTATACGCGCATCACCGCACCCATCACCGGGCGTTTGGGTTTGCGCCGTGTGGATGTCGGTAATCTGGTGAAAACCGGCG
>JAJQJO010000203.1 GCA_021323495.1 Cellvibrio sp.
CACATCCGCGCCCAGACTAAAGAAGCATTCAGCAATACGTTGTCCGATACAGATCTGATTGTCGGGGCCAGGAGCGGGCCGATAAACTTATTGTTGTATTCGGTATTTCATTTGGGCAATCCGACCCACAACGTTCAGTGGAATACCTATGAAGAGCTGGCCAAACACAGCCAGGTTGACTGGCTCATTCCGTTGGCGTTAGGCGACTCCCACAAGGGTCACAGAGTCGTCGCCACGACAGCAGACTTTTTTGCACACTACGCGTATGGAAACAAGCAACGCTTAAGGATTGCGGAGGGCAAAACCTTTGTTGCGCCGTTTGAAGTTGTGCTAGGCGCGGCGGTTGCGCGCAAACAAGGTTATCGGATCGGCGCTAATATTATCCTCGCCCACGGCATTGCGGACGTGTCATTAGCCAAACACGATGATGCTCCGTTTACCGTTAGCGGAATCCTTGCGCCCACGGGCACACCGGTTGATAAAAGCGTATTCATTTCTCTTGCAGGGATGGAAGCTATTCACCGCGATTGGCATTCCGGTGTGCATATCCCTACGCAATCATCAAGCGACCAACAAAACGTTTTGACAAATGCTCACCCGGAAACATTAAGCGCAATGTTGGTTGGATTAAAATCGCGGTCGGCATTATTTACCGTGCAGCGGCAAATCAATCAATACACGAATGAACCTTTGCAAGCGGTAGTACCGGGCTTGGTATTGGCGGAATTGTGGCAATTGATGGACTCCGTCGAAATTGCTTTTACGGTTATTGCCTGGCTGGTGGTTGGTGCCAGTTTGTTAGGGATGACCACCAGCCTGCTAACGGCGCTCAACGAAAGACAACGTGAGTTTGCTGTTATGCGCGCACTGGGTGCAGGCCCCGGTTATTTATTTACGCTGATAATGTCTGAAGTGCTTTTTATCTGTGTGATCGCAATTGTCCTGGCGATATTGCTCCTAACCGCCACTCTCGCACTGCTGCAACCCTGGCTGCTCGGTACATGGGGATTATCAATATCCTTGAACGTAATGGGCTCCAATCAATTACTTTATCTGGCCGGTGTTTTGATAACCGCGATTGTATTGTCTGTTATTCCTGCATGGGTTGTGTACCGGCGCAGCTTGCATGACGGATTATCGATGCGGATTTAATTACCTCCCATTCCCTGGGTTGCCTGGTGGGATGATCGCCTGGCCGATTATCGTCAGATAATGTTATTGATTCATTACATTCCACTCAGCGGAACTGTATTGCGCGATATATGGTCGGGAAGATCATCGGCATGGAAGAATTGGTAATTATTTTTTCCTGCTTTTTTTGCTTCATACATCGCCTCGTCGGCGTGCTGGAATGCAGATTCAACATCAGCGCAATCGTCTGGAAAAACGCTGATACCAATACTCAGCGTTATCAGTAATTCACATTCATGGATAAGATGCGGCAGCGCAAAGGCGGCGAGCAATTTTTCGGCTACTTGCGCCGCATCATTGCGTAGTTCAATTTCGGTAAGCAAAACCACAAATTCATCGCCGCCCTGACGGCATACAGTGTCTGTCGCGCGGACGGCTTCTTGTAACCGTTTGGCAACCGACTGTAATAACTTATCACCCACCGCATGACCGAGCGAATCGTTGATGTGTTTAAAATTATCCAAATCGACAAATAACAATGAGACCTGTTTTTTCTTGCGCGCAGCAAGACCAATTGCACGGGTTAACCGGTCAGTTAATAACGAGCGGTTGACGAGCCCGGTTAGAAAATCATGTTGCGCCATGTGCAACATTTTTTGTGCCATGGCATGCGTTTCCCTGACATCATGAAAAACAATGACCGCACCGGTCACTTCCCCATTGCGATTGTGAATGGGGGCAATAGAATCTTCGATGGGCAACTCGGTTCCGTCGCGACGTACAAGCAAACAATTGCCCGGCAATGTTGCGTTAGTATCGGATTTAATCACTCGTTTGATTGGATTCCGATAGCGCGTGCGTGTTTCAGCATCAATTATGTGGAATACTTCTTCGAGCGGTAAACCCACCGCATCTTTCATTAACCATCCGGTTATGGTTTCGGCGGCGGGATTAAGGTAAGTGACTTTGCGGCCAAGATTGGTAGTGAGCACGCCATCACCAATCGAATTTAGCGTAACTTCTGACCGCTCGTACTGTTCGAATATTATTTCTTCTGACACGCGCAGAATAACCTCAAGGGTTTTGCGTTCACTGATGTCTTCAACAATTTGCACATAACCCTGGTTTTTTTTGGAGTCGTGGATGTCGCGAATCGCGGTAGCATTCAAGCGGGTCCATACTACCGATTTATCTTTGCGTAGAAACCGCAACTCTGCGATAAAAGGTGTTTGACTACGCACAGCTTCACTCCACGCCATGATTGCTTGCTGCCGGTCTTCAGGGTGAATTGCGCTGGTCCAATTGGTCCCGAGGGTTTCCGCTAATGCTTGTCCGGAAATAATGTGATATGCCGCGTTGGTGTAAATGCAATTTCCCTGCACATCAGAAACAAAGATACCGAGTGGTGAAGCATCACTCATCGCGCGGAAACGTTCATCGCTATCGAGTAGCGCAGCACGGGATACTTTGCGTTCGATAATGTAATTCAATGCACGCGGCAGCCAATGTGCATCAATGTGGCCTTTGGCAAAATAATCATGCGCACCGCGCCGCATTGATTCACGCATCAACTCATCATCAATTCCGGCGCTCAACACCAATATAAGCGCATCAGGTGCAGCGGCAAGCACACTATCAAACGCATCTAAACCCAGACCATCGGGCAAGTTAAGATCCAGTAAAATTACATCGACTGTATTTTGGCTCAGCAATCCGAGCGCTTCAGCCAGCGATGTCACCAGGGTCGTATTAAAAAAATCATCGGCGTTGACGAGCGCATTTTGTATTAACTGCGCATCAGCGGGATTGCTTTCAACCAGTAATACGGTAGTGGGCAGAATGGCCATGGGAATGCATCGTTAAGAGTACAGGGAAGAGCTTGACACTAAGCTCATGACAGTAACCGGTCAATGCGATGGCACACACTTAAGTGTGCTGCGTAAGACTGTTTGTTAATTACAAGTTATGAGCTTATAGGTACATACACCTCCACTTTTCGCTCGCGGCCATCATCCACTAACAAAATCTTTTCGTCTTCCGACTCGACATCGTCGAGCACCACCTTGCTGTTTTTTTCCAGCGTATGGATTACATCAATTCGATACAGCGTTGGGCCGAAACGATAGTCAACAGAATAACTTTTCCACTCTTTTGGCAAGCAGGGTTTAATGTGCAGATGCATGCCCCGACGCGAAATGCCGAGTAGGGATTCGATCATTAAACGGTACAGCCAACCCGCCGAACCTGTGTACCAACTCCAGCCGCCACGACCGGTATGCGGGGCGATGGCGTAAACGTCGGCGGCGACAACGTAGGGTTCTGCTTTGTACAGCGCAACTGCGTCAGCGCTATTGCCGTGATTAACCGGATTGATAATGTTGAGCAGTTGCCATGCACGTTGGCTATCACCTAGCTGAGCAAAAGCCATAGTGGCCCAGATGGCGGCATGAGTGTATTGCCCACCGTTTTCGCGCACGCCGGGAACATAGCCTTTGATATAGCCGGGATCCATTGCGGATTTATCGAAGGGCGGATCCAGTAACTGGATGATACCTTGGTCGCGCCGCACCAAATGTTTGTACATCGATGCCATGGCCAATTGTGAACGTGCCGGCTCGCCCGCACCGGACAGCACTGACCAGCTTTGGGCGATGGAATCGATACGGCATTCGTCATTGACTACCGAACCGAGCGCGACACCATCGTCGAACCAGGCGCGTCGATACCAATCTCCATCCCACGCGTGTTGTTCAATGTTTGCGCGCAGCTCCGCCGCTTGCTCCTGACAGCGGATCGCAAAAGCGTGGTCCTGTTTGAAGGTGGCAATTTCGGCAAACGAGAGCAGCACTTTGTAAAGCATAAAGCCGAGCCACACGCTCTCGCCTTTACCGTGGATCCCGACCAGGTTCATACCGTCATTCCAATCCCCGGAACCCATCAACGGAATGCCGCGCTCACCAAAACGCAGGCCGTTTTCGATGGCGAGCTGACAGTGGTGATAGAGGCTGGCGGTATCGCTGCTTTGCCCCGGCAGATCGTAATAGGATTCCTCATCATCGTTGAGTGAGCGGCCAGTGAGGAAATGCAGGGGTTCGTCGAGTACACCGGTATCGCCAGTGCTATTCACGTAATGGCAGGTGACTAGCGGCAACCACAGGTAATCATCCGAACAGCGGGTGCGTACACCGCGCCCTTGCGGTGGATGCCACCAATGTTGCACATCGCCCTCGTGGTATTGCCGTTGGGCGGCGCGCAGTAATTGCGCGCGGATCATCGCGGGCTGGCTGTGCACTAATGCCATGGTGTCCTGCAGTTGGTCGCGATAACCGTAGGCGCCGCCGGATTGATAAAAGCCGCTGCGGGCCCACAAACGGCAGGCCAGGGTTTGGTAGAGCAACCAGCCATTGGCGAGCACATTAAATGCCGGATCAGGGGTTTTAACCTGCACCGCACCGAGGGTTTGCGTCCAGTACTCATGTACTTTCGCGAGTGCCGCGCGGGCCGAGCCGAGGTTGCGCATGCGTTGCGCCAGATGGCGTGCCTGTTGCAGATCCTGACCGGCACCGAGGCGGAAAATAATTTCGCGCTCCTGCCCTTCGCCCAATTCAAACGGCACCTGGATCGCACCGCAGGGATCAAGCCCCGCGCCCAATCGACCGGATAAACGCACCCGGGTCAACGCGTCAGGATTGGCCAGCGATCCATTGCGGCCGAGGAATTCGGTGCGGTCTCCAGTTAAGGTGCGGGCGTTGTCATCCACATCGAAGAAACAAACACGTCCCCCAAATTCGCTGTTGTAAGCGTTGCGCGCAAACAGTGCGCCGCTTTGGGCATCAATTTCAGTGACCAGATGCAACGCTGATTTGGTACGCAAATCGCCCAGTACCCATTCGACATAACCCGTCGCGGACAAGCGCCGTCTGCGACCTGAATCATTGCGCAGTTTCAGCACCGAGAATTTGACCGATACCTCGAGATCCACATACACCCATAACTCGGAGCTAATGCCGTCTTCGGTATGCTCAAACACGCTGTAACCAAAACCGTGGCGGGTTGCATAAGGTGAAACACCGCGCGCTGGCAAAGGCGTAGGCGACCAGAAATGACCAGTTTCCTCATCGCGCAGATAAATCGCCTCGCCACCCGCGGTGCCGACCGGATCATCACACCAGGGTGTGAGGCGGAATTCGTGGGCATTTTCGGCCCAGGTATAAGCCAGGCCGCTTTCCGAAATGACGGTGCCGAAGCCCGGGTTTGCGAGCACGTTCACCCACGGCAGCGGCGTCACTTGCGCCGCCGTGGTGGTGATAATGTATTCGCGCCCATCGGTGGTGAAGCCGCCCAAATGGTTAGTCAGGATCAGGTCGCTACGCGGGCCAATCTTCAGCGGTTGCTCATTCACTGATTCACGCGTGCGAGTGGGCGTGAGGCGGGCAACTTTTTTGTCCCCCAGACTGCGCCGGTTGACCTGTTCCGCCAAACTGCCACGGCTGCCATCGACTATCACGCGCGCCACCGTTTGCAACAAGATGCGGTCTTCGTGGGAAATCTGCTCGCCCGAGCGCACAAAAATGCCGCCCGGGCGATCAATTGCATGGCTCTCACTGCCGGTGGCGATCAAGCCCATAATCTGGTCTTGCAGGTGTTGGCGATAGCCGACGTGGTCTTCGTTCCAGATCACCAGGTCGACCTTCAAGCCTTTCAAACGCCAATAGGCGTGGCACTGGATCATCTGCCGCGCCAGCTCGATATGGGCAGCGGTGGCGATCTTGAGCAGCACAATCGGCAAGTCGCCGGAAATAGCGTAACCCCACAGCCCTGACTGCCCGCGCCGATTCTGGATTAACAGGCTCGCATCCGCGCGCAGTGCCGACTGGGCGTAAAGCACCGGGCCGGCCAGCTTGCGATAGAGCTGGGCATCGGCCTCGCTGGCATTGATCTGGCGGAGGGTGACACCGCTGTGAGTCGCGGCAAGATCAAATACCCGGTCGGCAAAATGCCGTTCCTGATACTTATTCACCAGCGCCATACAGGCATCGCGATTTTCCGTAGCACCGGAGACCAGATCGAGCGTCGCTACTTGTCCTGCTTCCAACGTAATGATGCAGCGAATCGCAACCACAGGATCGAGCACCGAGCCCTGGCTATCGCTCAATTGGCCGCCGTTGGTGACCGCTTGCGGTGCTGCCAGGGTGCGCCCGCGGCCGGTAAATTTCAGCCGATCTGTCTCGTACGACACCTGGTCGACGTGGTTGGCGTTACTGGCCAACAGATGAAACATCCAGGGGGTTTGTTCGCCTACCGAGCGCGGGCGCCGGGTGCACAGCAATGCATGGCGGTCGGCGACAATTTCGGTTTGCACAAACAAATTGCCAAACGCGGTTTGCGTTGCATCGGCGGCAGGAACTGCCAGCACAACTTCGGCGTAGCTGGTGATCTCAATGGTTCTGGTGCGCGGCGAACGGTTGGTGATGCGCAAGCGCCGCAGTTCGATATCGTCCTCGGGGGATACCACCAATTCCGTGTAGGTTTCGATGTCGTGATCGCGGCGGCGATATTCCGCACGGCCTTCGGAGAACATCGCCTCGTAACTGTCGGCGCGTTTAACCGTGGGTTGATGGTTGGCCGACCAGAAATCGCCGCTATCGGCGTCGCGCAGATACACAAACATGCCCCAGTGGTCGCGGGTTGCATCCTCGCGCCAGCGGGTGACGGCCAGCTCTTTCCAGCGGCTGTAACTGCCACCGGCGTTGGTCACCATCACCTGATAGCG
>JAJQJO010000004.1 GCA_021323495.1 Cellvibrio sp.
ATTCATCGGTACGCTCGCTCCAATCTTTCATTCCAACACAGGCGATACCGTTATGTTGGCCACGTCCGCTGAAACTAAAACCAATGACCGAAAATAACGAGCGCACCGCCGCCTGTTCATTTTCCAAATAATGTTTTTCAATTTGATCCATCACTAACATCGAGCGCTCTTTGGTTGCCCCTACAGGCAAGGTCATTTGGGTAAACATAATCCCCTGGTCTTCATCGGGCAAAAAAGAACTGGGTAAGCGCGTGAACAAAAATCCCAGCGCAACCACAATTACCGCATAGATCACCATGTAGCGACCGGTCTTACCCAGCATGCCCGCGACACCCGACTGGTATTTTTCTGTGGCGCGATTGAAGTTGCGATTAAACCAACCAAAAAAGCCGCCTTTTTCATAGTGATCATGGCTGACAGGTTTTAACAAACTGGCACAGAGCGCAGGTGTCAGCGTCAATGCAACTATGACCGACAAAATCATCGCCGATACAATCGTGATCGAGAACTGGCGATAGATAACACCGGTAGAACCACCAAAAAATGCCATAGGCACAAATACTGCTGACAGCACCAGCGCAATACCAATTAGTGCCCCGGTAATTTGTTGCATGGATTTTCGTGTAGCTTCCAGCGGTGACAAGCCCTCTTCCGCCATTACCCGCTCGACGTTTTCCACTACAACAATCGCATCGTCCACCAACAACCCGATTGCCAACACCATGGCAAACATTGTGAGCGTGTTAATCGAATAACCGAAGGCCGAGAGCACTGCAAAAGTTCCCAGCAACACCACCGGGACTGCGATAGTCGGAATCAAGGTTGCGCGGAAATTTTGTAAAAATAAATACATCACCAAAAAGACCAATACAATCGCTTCGATGAGGGTATGCACTACCGCTTCGATTGATAGCTTTACGAACGGAGTAGTGTCATAAGGGTACACAACATCCAACCCTTGCGGAAAAAACCCCTGCAGTTCGCCAATGCGTTTACGCACTGCATTGGCGGTATCCAACGCGTTGGCACCCGAGGCCAGGGTTATCGCCAAACCGGTTGCCGGTCGATTGTTGTATTCCGTTTCAAATTGATAATTTTCACCGCCGAGTTCAACCCGCGCGACATCACCCAAACGCACTTGCGAACCATCCTGGTTCACACGCAATAAAATATTACGGAATTCCTGGGGCGTGGACAAACGGGTCTGCACTACGATGCTGGCATTAATTTGTTGCCCGGGCAGCGCTGGTGTGCCGCCCAATTCACCTGCCGCTATCTGTGCGTTTTGTGCGCGAATCGCGGTGGCGACATCCACACTGGTGAGGCTGTAGGTAGCAAGTTTGTTGGCATCGAGCCAAATGCGCATTGCATACTGGGAACCAAATAATTGAATCTGGCCTACACCGTTTACGCGGCTTAATTGATCCTGCACATTGGCGGCAACATAGTCGGCGATATCGTATTTATCCATCCGGCCATCTGCCGATACAAACCCCAATACCATTAAAAAACCGGCTGAAGACTTGGTGACGCGTATACCCTGCTGTTGCACTTCTTGTGGCAACAGCGGCATGGAGGTCTGCAATTTATTTTGCACTTGAACTTGTGCGATATCCGGATCAGTACCCGCCAGAAAAGTCAGCGTCACTTCACCACGGCCGCTGGACTCACTGGTCGATGACATGTATTGCACATTATCGATACCAGTTAACCCCTGTTCGATAATTTGAATAACGGTATCTTGTACGGTCTGCGCAGAAGCACCGGGATAATTAGCACTGATACTCACCGAAGGCGGCGCAACTTCCGGATACTGCGCGATGGGCAATTTAAAAATTGATAGCGCACCTGCCAACATGATGATGATTGATATCACCCAGGCGAAGACCGGACGATCAATAAAAAATCTCGCCATAATAATTACTCCCCGGCCTTAACAGCAGTTGCCGCAGGAATTGCCTTTACCGGTGCACCGGGTTTTACTTTTTGCAAACCTTCAACAATCAATTGGTCGCCCAAAGCCAACCCATCCAACACCAACCATTGGTCACCCAGGGCGCGGCCCACTTTGATCTGACGTAGCTCAGCAATACCCTCAGCATTCACCACCATTGCCGTCGCACTGCCGGTGCGGTCACGGCTTATGCCGCGCTGCGGTGCCAGCAATGCATTGGTTCGTACGCCCTCCTCTATTTGTGTGCGCACAAACATACCGGGTAATAACAGGCGATCAGGGTTGGGAAATTGCGCACGCAGGTTCACTGTACCCGTGGATTCATTCACACCTACTTCTGCGAATTGCAGTTGCCCTTCGTGCTCATACAGGGTTCCATCACCCAGGATCAAGCGTACCCTCGCCGTCTCGCTGGCAGCCACCGCACCTGATTTCATTTGGCGACGCACTTGCAATAGCTCTTCAGCTGATTGCGAAACGTCCACATAAATAGGGTCGAGCTGCAAAATATTGGCGAGCACCTCGGTCTGGCCAGCATTCACCAACGCACCCTCCGTCACGGAAGACTTGCTGATCACACCATCGATGGGCGCGAGCACGCGGGTGTATCTGAGGTTAATGCTGGCGCTCTCAACCGCCGCCTGGGCAACGCTCACACCGGCCTTCGCTTGCCCGAGTGTCGCCAGGGCATCGTCATAATCCTGCTGGCTGATAGCTTTGATCGCAACCAGGTTTTTATAGCGGGTTTCTTTAGCTTGTGCTGCGGCCAGGGTTGCATTGGCGCGCGCAAGCTCCGCCTTGGCACTCGCCACTGCCGCTTCATAAGTAGCTGGATCTATCTGGTACAGCGCGGTACCGGCTTTAATTTCCAAGCCCTCTTCAAACAAGCGTTTTTGGATAATGCCGCTCACCTGTGGGCGCACTTCCGCTTTGCGATAGGCTGAAGTGCGTCCGGGCAGTTCAGTTTGCAAAGGCACATCCGCTGCACTCAAAGTCACCACGCCCACTTCAACCGGCGCCGGGGCTGCAGCGTCTGGCGACGTTTTTGAACCGCAGGCGGATAGCACCAAGCCCATGATCCCTACGGCAACAACGGCCCGGTAACGAATGATTGAAAACATGGTGAACTCCTTAAACACACTGATGGAATACTAATCTTTGGAGAGGAAAATCGCAGTGACGCAAAATGAACAATTGTTCATTTTGTAATGGTAAGCCGATTGAAACCTAAAACCACGCACATTTGCATTAGTTAACGATTGTGATTAAAGCATTGAATAAAAGCAGGACCAATTGATACACACCTGAAGCTTCACAGCGGAAGCACAAGCAGTGAAATGAAAAGCGCTAACGGGCCGCAGCCCTAATGATCATGTAATAATTTGTTGAATACATCGATCAAACGATGGATATCCACCGGCTTGGTCAGATAATCATAAAAGCCTGCATTGCGCCCCCGCTCCACATCGTAGGGCATAGCATTCGCAGATAAACCAATAACGGGTATTTCACGTGTCTCCGGATCGGTTTTCAGCACGCTCAAGACTTCATAGCCATCCATACCCGGTAAATTAATATCCAGGATTACCAAATCAGGTTGGGTGCTGCGCGCCTTATAAATCCCCAGGAACGCCTCCTCTGCAATATCCAGTTCAAGCTGCGGGTAACGCGTAAAAATTTGCCGCAACAAGCGGATATTGGTTGGATTGTCCTCCACATACAGTACTTTGCAACGACGCTGCACATTCAAGGTGGCAGGTGTGTAATCCATGCTGGATGAAGTGCGCACAACTGCATCAGTATTCCATTCGGTCGCCATCGAAAAGTCGATCCAGAAAGTCGTACCCATGCCTTCCGCGCTGGTAAAGTCGAGGCGCCCCTGCATCATTTCCACCAATTGTTTGGTGATGACCAACCCAACGCCAGAGCCTTCAATCGCGGTGTTTTCTGCACTCAATCGATTAAATGGCTGGAATACTTCGCTCTGCCGCTGCAAGGGAATGCCGCGCCCGGTATCGCGCACACTGATGCGCAGTTGCTGCCCCGGCTGGGCAGTGAGCTTTACCTCAACCTCACCGCCCACATAATTGTATTTCACCGCATTGCTGAACAAATTCAACAACACCTGTTTAAAGCGCACATTATCGGCAATCACATAAGTATTGGAGAATTCCGCGAGCGATGACGACAAGCGAATCCCCCTCGCGTCAGCTTGTGGCTGCACCAGGGTAAAACATTCCGTAATCAACCGCGAGACCAACACTGGCTCAAGCGAGACAGTCATATTGCCCGATTCAATTTTGGCGAGATCCAGCACATCGTTGATCAATTGCAATAAATGTTCACCCGCTTTACGAATTTCGCGCACGTTTTCGATTTGCTGGGATATTAAATTGTCATCGTATTCGAACAGTTGGGTGTAACCCAAAATGGCATTGAGCGGCGTGCGCAATTCATGACTCATGCTCGATAAAAAATCGGATTTTGCGCGGTTGGCTTTTTCCGCTTGTTCTTTGGCCTGGATTACGCGCTCCTCAGCACGCTTGACTTCGGTGATGTCCATATTGCTGCCCGACATCATGATCGGCTGCCCTTTTTCATTGAACACAGCGCGTCCACGGCCGCGAATCCAACGGATTTCCCCCTGGGTGCTGATAAGGCGATACTCCACATCAAAAGGTGCACGTCCCGCCAGGTGTTCGACTAATGCCTGGTCGAACTTGGATAAATCCTGCGGATAAATATGTTTACGCCAGATTTTTAACCGGTCCTCACCTTCGGTCAGCACATCATCCAGATCGTCGTAACCTAATATTTCCCAGCAGCGGTGGGAAAAATGGAACCCACCGCGATCGGCATACCACTCCCAAATACCATCACTGGATGCCTGGATAATCCGCACCTGGCGCGCCTCACTTTCACGCAACGCGGCTTCAACTTTTTTGATTTCGGTAATATCAAAATTGACACCCGACATAATAGTCACGCGGCCTTGCTCGTCACGAATCGAATCGCCGCGGATCTGCGTCCAGATGTAGTCGCCACTTTTGGTTTTGAGGCGATAGGATACCTCGAGTGGTTTGCCATTGCGCACATGATGGCGGACCGCTTCAAAAGCATATTCGCGGTCCTCCGGATGTACATAAAGCCAGACCTTTGAGGCATCACTGATACTTTCGGCATCGTCATTGTCATAGCCCAACCGCTCCCAAAATCCACCCGCCCATTCAATGTGTTGCGTCCGCAAATCCCACTCC
Source organism: Cellvibrio sp. (assembly GCA_021323495.1). Taxonomy (GTDB): domain Bacteria; phylum Pseudomonadota; class Gammaproteobacteria; order Pseudomonadales; family Cellvibrionaceae; genus Cellvibrio. The sequence continues at coordinate 5,212 of JAJQJO010000004.1, forward strand.
CAAAAACCGTAACCACTGCCATTAAAAATACGCTGGAAACGGCCAACAGTGGCACGCAGCAACTCAAGGTCATCACTCAATTGCAATGCAGGATTAAAACTGATGTGCTCAATCATAGGAATTATTAGCGAGTTGGGGGAAATTGGCTTGACGATACCCGAGATACTTCGATTGCACAATCACAGCAAAAAGCCCTGTCCATAAACAACAACAGCGCCAATAGGCGCTGTTGTTGAATGACATCAGAAAAATACAACTATCAAGGAGCTTCGTTGACTTCCGAACCATCCTCTCCTTTCGCTTTGGGCATTAAATCTTCTTTGGTAATACCCAATGCGGCAGTGATATTTGCACAAATATAAACCGATGAATAAGTACCGGCAATAATGCCGATGATCAATGCCAGAGCAAAACCTTGCAAAACTTCACCGGCAATAAAGTACAAACAGAACAATACAATAAATACCGACGCCGATGTCATGATGGTACGACCCAAGGTCTGGGTGATAGAGATATTGATAACTTCATGCGGATCGGTTTTACGGAGCAAACGGAAATTTTCACGGATACGGTCATAAATAACGATAGTGTCGTTAATTGAGTAACCGATCAATGCGAGCACAGCTGCCAGCACCGTTAAATCAAAATCCCATTGGAAAAATGCAAAGAAACCCAGCGTTACAACAACATCGTGAATCAAACCGATAATGGCACCAGTTGAAAATTTCCATTGGAATTGTACGGCAACGTAGAGAAATACCAACGCAAAAGCCACCAACATGCCCAAACCACCCTGGTCGCGTAGCTCGTCACCAATTTGTGGCCCGACAAATTCACTGCTGCGCAACTCGACTTTTGCGCCAGTGGCCTGCTCAATATCGACAATAATCTGGCGTAGATAAACAGAATCAATGGAGTTTTCTACCACCACCAATGTTTTGCCATCACGCTGCTGATATTCAACACGGCCATACTTTTCTGCAGGGAACAGCTCTTTTTGTTGTAGCACTTCCGCGCTCAGGTTGGCAATTACCAGTGCGTCTCCAAAGCCTTCAAGTTCACGCGCCGGCCGCTCAATTCCTTCAAGCGCAGCACCGGAACCCAACGCAGCGATTTGTTCACTGAGTTTTTCCTGCGCTTTTACTTTCATTTGATCCTGGGTGCGGATCATCACTTCCTGATCGGAACCAAAGAGCACCGCAACCGGACTTTTCAATTCTTCTTTTTCCAATACATCCCTGATTTTGTCCAAATCTGCGGGGCGATCAAATAACAGCTCAAGCTGTGTGCCGCCGGTAAAATCGAGCCCCAGTTTCAAACCATTTATTGCGAGTGACGCAAGAGAAATGAGAACTATGATGATGGACAAGGTGGAGGTGTAGTGTCTAACCCCCATAAAATCAATAATGCGTAATTCCTTAGTCATAGCAGTGATCTCTTAAATCGAAATTTTCTGTAAGTTTTTACGGTTGCCGTAGACCAAATTGGCAAGGGCGCGACTGCAACTGACTGATGCGTACATAGTGGTAATAATCCCGACGATCAAAGTAACGGCGAACCCTTTGATCGGACCAGTACCTATCGCAAACAAAATGATACCGATGATCAGCGTCGTCAGGTTCGCATCGACAATGGTGATAAACGCGCGTTCATAGCCAGCAAAAATTGCCTGCTGCGGTGAAGCACCGTTTTTAAGCTCTTCGCGGATGCGCGAGTGGATCAATACGTTGGCATCAACTGCCATACCAATTGTCAAAACGATACCCGCAATACCAGGCAAGGTCAGTGTTGCGCCGAACATCGACAGCATCGTAATCATCATTAGCAGGTTCAGCGCCAATGCAATGTTGGCGAAAATACCAAACACGCGGTAGACCACTAACATAAACAACACTACCAACCCGAAGCCCCACAAGGTTGCATCAACACCGTTTTTGATATTTTCCGCACCCAGCGACGGCCCTATCGTACGTTCTTCCACAAAATGCATTGGAGCAGCCAACGCACCTGCGCGCAGCAGGAGTGCAAGCTCTGACGCTTCGCCCGGATTATCCAGGCCTGTGATGCGGAACTGCACACCCAAAGCACTTTGGATAGTCGCAAGACTGATGACTTTGCGCTCAACATACTGCGTCATTTTTTCTACATCTTCACCAGCCGCATTTTTTACTACTTGCGTACGGGTTTTGTATTCGATAAACAAGATACCCATTTGACGGCCGACATTATTGCGGGTCACACGGTGCATGTGTGTGCCGCCGAGGCTGTCCAGCGTAATGTTAACTTGTGGTTGATTGGTCTCGGGATCAAAACTGCTGGTCGCATTGGCAACGCGGTCACCAGTAACGATCAATTGTTTTTCCAATACAGCATTACCACGCTGCATTTGCATCAGCTCGTCTTTGAACGGGAATTCTTCTTTATTGGACACCAGGGTATCGGGCGACGCCCCCAGACGGAATTCAAGGTTGGCGGTTTTACCGATCACACGTTTGGCTTCCGCCGGATCCTGGATACCGGCGAGCTGTACGATAATCCGGTTTCGGCCCTGACGTTGCACCATTGGTTCAGACACGCCCAATTCGTTGACGCGATTGCGCAAGGTGATCAGGTTCTGGCTAACCGCGTAGTCTTCAATCTCGCGTACACCAGCTTCAGTAAAGCTGGCGACAAAAGTAAATTCACCAGCAGTTTGTTCGCTATCGGCAGTATCAAAGAGTAAGGTCGGGAAATCGCCACGCACCAGGGCCAGTCCTTCATCGCGTGCTTCGGCAGTACGGAAACGGGCGATAATTTGATTATCTTTTTGCGCAACTACAGATGCGTAACGCACCTTGGCTTTACGCATTTTGTCTTTCATATCGTCGGCATTAATTTCCTGACGTTTAGCAACTGCTGATGCGGTATCCACCTCCAGCAAAAAGTGCACACCACCCGCAAGGTCGAGACCCAACTTTAACGGTTCCGCACCCAGCGACTGCAACCATGCCGGCGTAGTCGGTGCTGTATTTAAAGCAACTACATAGCCATCGCCCAATGCTTGTTGTACAAGTTTGCGCGCGATCATTTGCTGTTCGACATCTTTAATGCGCAACATCGCGGTCTTGGCAGTCACCTCCCCGCCAAACGCTTCAATATTGGCGGCTTTGAGAGCTGCCTCCATTTTCGCCAGTACAGGGGCATCAATGACTTTTGCACTCGAGTCACCGGAGACTTGAATAGCGGGATCGGGAGCATAGAGATTAGGGATTGAGTAGATAACACCGATTACAGCAAAGCACAGCAGCAACAGGTATTTCCAGAGCGGGTAGCGATTTAACATAGGGATTTCCCAACTTATCAACGGCGGGTTTTAAAGTCGTTTCGATTCGCTGTACCGATCAAATCGTCTACTTTTATTCGCCTTATTTCTACTTGCACACAGCCACGGAAATGGCTGCGGTATGGTCAAGGGCGCCGGATTATACCCTTTAATTGGCGTACAACAACGATCAACAACTCATTGTGTTGGTGCCGGTGGAACTTCCAGGCCCTGGCGGCCATAAAAATCGGCTAAAAAATCATCAAACGTATTGTCACTCAGGGCCTTGCGCATATCGGCCATGATCCGCTGGTAGTAGCGCAGGTTGTGGATAGTATTTAATTGCGCACCCAACATTTCATTGCATTTATCCAGATGATGCAGATAAGAGCGCGAAAAATTTTTGCAGGTATAACAGTCACACTGCGCATCCAGCGGGCCAGTATCATCGCGATATTTCGCATTGCGCAATTTAATTACACCTTCACTGGTAAACAAATGGCCATTGCGCGCATTGCGCGTGGGCATTACGCAGTCGAACATATCCACACCGCGGCGCACCCCCTCAACCAGATCCGCCGGTTTGCCCACGCCCATCAAATAACGCGGTTTATGTTTGGGCATTTGCGGTGTGAGGCTTTCAAGGATACGCAGCATATCTTCTTTGGGTTCACCCACCGACAAGCCGCCAATCGCATAGCCGTCAAAACCAATCTCTACTAAACCGGTCAGGGATTCAGCGCGCAGGTTTTCATACATGCCGCCCTGCACTATGCCGAATAACGCCGAGGGGTTATCACCATGGGCAATCCTGGAACGCTTTGCCCAGCGCAGGGACAATTCCATCGAATCGCGCGCTTCATGGATACTAGCCGGATAAGGTGTGCATTCATCAAAAATCATCACTACGTCCGAACCCAAATCGCGCTGCACTTGCATGGAGGTTTCGGGGTCGATAAATACTTTGCTGCCGTTGATCGGCGATCTGAAAGTCACGCCGTCTTCCGTAATTTTGCGCAACTTGCCCAAGCTGAATACCTGGAAACCGCCGGAGTCGGTAAGGATCGGCCCCTTCCATTGCATAAAATCATGGAGGTCACCGTGCGCCTTTATCACTTCGGTACCGGGGCGCAGCATTAAATGAAAGGTGTTGCCCAGAATGATCTGCGCACCTATATCTTCCACATCGCGCGGGGTCATGCCTTTTACCGTACCGTAAGTACCTACGGGCATAAATGCCGGAGTCTCGACCGTACCGCGCGGAAACTTCAATCGGCCGCGACGCGCCCTGCCCGTCTGGCTATCTAATTCAAATTCCATAAAACATTGGTTAGTCACGATCATCTCTCTGGGTTCAGATAAATAGCATTCAAATAGACGCGCCCACTGGTTGCTGTGCAGCAGCGGGATTGCGGGTGATAAACATGGCATCGCCATAACTGAAAAACCGGTATTGCCGCGCAACGGCTTCTTGATAAGCCGCCATGGTAAAACCATAACCGGCAAAGGCCGATACCAACATAATCAAGGTCGATTCAGGCAGGTGGAAATTGGTTACCAAGGCATCCACTACCTGGAATTGGTAACCGGGATAGATAAAAATATTGGTCTCACCCTGATACGGATGGATAGTGCCTTTTTGCGTCGCCTCGGCATAACCCTGCGCCGCAGATTCCAGGCTGCGCACACTGGTGGTCCCTACCGCAATTACACGTTTGCCTGCCGCCCTGGTTGCACGCACCAATTCACAAACCTCGGGCGATACATCCATAATTTCCGAATGCATCTGGTGTTCGGCAATATTATCGACGCGCATATTCTGGAACGTCCCCGCGCCCACATGCAATGTTACAAACGCAATATTCACGCCTTTTGCGCGCAATTGTTCCAGCATCAACTCATCGAAATGCAAACCTGCAGTCGGCGCAGCAACAGCGCCCTGCTCTTTGCTATACACGGTTTGATAGCGCTCGCGGTCAGCAGCAATGTCTTCCCTGTCTATATAAGGAGGCAACGGCATATGGCCAATACGATCCAGAACAACTAACGCAGAATCATCACCCAGGAATTCCCACTCAAACAAGGCATCGTGGCGGGCGACCAATTGCACCCGGGTACCGTCTTGCAATATTACGTGTGAATCGACCTTTGGTGCTTTACTCGCGCGGGTGTGGGCGAGCACACGGCGGTTATCCAGCACCCGTTCCACCAGAATTTCTACCTGCCCGCCCGAGGTTTTCTGGCCAAATAATCGCGCAGGAATTACCCGGGTATTGTTGAACACCATTAAATCGCCCGGTTCAACCAGGTTAAGCAGATCGGGAAATTGCCCATGGGTAAGCTGCCCACTCAGGCCATCCAATTGCAATAAACGGCTACCCCGCCGCTGCGCAGCAGGGGCACGGGCGATAAGGGCATCGGGTAACTCGTAAGAAAAATCCTGGCGGCGCATGGTAATAAAGGCTTGTGTGGGATTGGATTTAAAAGGTCGGCAGGGTATACCAAATTTGGACAAGTTCAAAATAACGCGACAGCCACTTTGGCTTCATTTATCCCAAAATGAGGCTTTTGGAGGATTAGGCACAAACACTGAATCGCTTTTTGATCAAGTTGCCTGATATTTGAATCATGAGGATTGTTAAATGAAAGCTTTATGAGGTTTTCGTAATTAGTGTTTGACAGCAAGCCCCAAATCATTAAAATGCGCACCACTCGCCAGTGTGGCGGAATTGGTAGACGCACCGGATTCAAAATCCGGCGCCCTTAAAGCGTGTCGGTTCGAGTCCGACCACTGGCACCAAATCCGAAAAGGGCTTACAGCAATGTAAGCCCTTTTTTATTGGGTCAATTAATCGCTATAAAATCCCTGCTCAACCGCCCTGGACTCTGACCAGGTTGTCCAGTCGCCAGCCCTTGTTACGAATTCGAGTTATTCGGCTCGAGCAGATATCAAGCTGCGCCTGCGCCCATGAATTTTTACAGCTAAAAAGAAATGAAAATTAATGTGGAAATTAATTTTAAAACTTTCTTTTACCGACACATTTGAAGAAAGATAATTATTAAGGAATCCATCTGGCGCTTCGAGCTTTTGCGCCTGAAACATAAAGCGCATATCATACCTACTCCAGCGCCCCAACCTCTTGTCACATATCGCATGAATCAACGCAGCCAAACCCAAGCCATTATGTTTGCCGATGTTTCCGGCAGTTCGGTGCTATATAAGCGGGTGGGAAATGAAGAAGCCAAAGCGACTATTGATGATGCCGTGCAATTTATGACGGCACTGACAATAGTTCATGACGGCACCCTGGTGAAAACCATTGGTGATGAAATCATGGCGCGCTTTAATTTGGTTAGCCAAGCCTGCGAAGCGGCTATCGCTATCCAGCAACGCAGTATCAAAGAGCCCCGCCTTAAAGAGTTGGGAATCCGCATCGGCATGGCCTACGGTGAAGTACTTATCACCAGCAATGATGTTTTTGGCGATAGGGTAAATGACGCCGCCTGCGTGGCGCATATCGCCCGCGCTAACCAAATTGTGATTACCCAATCGGTTGTGGATGCCATGGATAATTCCCTGCGCCGCGATTGCCAAATGTTTGATCGAATTAATATCAAAGGCGAAACCGAGAAGACATTGATTTATCGCCTGGAGTGGGAACACTCCGGCAAAGATAACCGCGCAACTATGGTAATGCCAATTCACGACATAACCCGTTTCGTCGACAAATTCCAATTGGAGTTAGTGGTAAATGACCGGACGATTGCATTGTTGCCCGAACAGACACCTTTTCAGATCGGACGCGACCCGCACAAAGCACAGTTACTGATTGAAAATGAGTTGGCCTCACGCGAGCATTGTCATATTGAATTTCGTCGCGGCAAATATGTACTCGCCGACCATTCCACTAACGGAACTTATGTTTATCTGGATGAACAGGCGCCGCCAATTTATTTGCGCCGCGAAGAATTACCGCTACAAGGCCGGGGATTTATTGGCCTTGGTCAAACTGTCACTCCTACTACACCTTGGGCGCTGCATTTTAAAGTGTGAAACCACCTTCCATGACTATTGCCAATTCCGTTGAGTATTCCACACCCGGTTTGTTGCGCCGGTTCGCCGCTATGGTGTATGACAGCCTGTTAGTAATGGCTATTAGTATTTTGTACGCTGCGATTATGACCGGTATCAATATAGCGATTAAGGGAGCGCCTGCCACTGGTGAACGCATCACATGGGGAGCTTTTGGAATGGTGGTTTTTATCGGCTGGATTTTAACTATCGGTTGGTTTTTTTGCTATTTTTGGCATAAATCCGGACAAACATTGGGCATGAAAACCTGGCGGATGAAAATTGTAACCAGTGAAAATTTGAATTGCCCAAGCTATACGCAATGCATCATTCGCTTTTGCTGCGCACCTATCTCACTCTGTGTATTAGGTGCGGGTTATTGGTTGATGTATGCCAACACCGAGCGGCAGACATTACACGATAAAATCAGCAAAACACGTACACTTTTATTGAGCAAAGAAAAAAAATAAAACTTTTAGCGTGCCCTGTTCAACAAATAAATTCCCAGTCCAAAGCACAACATGATAGGGATCATCACTGCGACCAAAGGCGGGAAGCCAAACACCAGACTCGACGGCCCCAGTAACTTTTGCAACAGCACAAAACCTATACCAAATACCACACCGGTAAAAATCCGCTGCCCCATAGTTACGCTGCGAAGTGGGCCAAATACAAACGAAATTGCAATAAGCACCAGGCTGGCGGTCGCAACAGGTTGCAGAATTTTTTGCCAGAAAGCCAAACTGTAGTTACTCGCTTTGAGATTTTGCGCCTCAAGGTAATTAATGTAGTAATGCAAATTGCGCATGGAAATATCTTCCGGCGCCAGCACCAGGATATTAAATAAATTCGGTGTCAATGGTGTATCCCAACGACGCGACGCAATCGTTTCATTGCGCACGCCAGTCTCTTCCAAAAAGCTGATGGAGATATCACTCTCCTGCCAGTATCCATCCTGATAAATCGCTTCTTTGGTAAAACTGGCTGTTTCCAATTGATGCTGGTCATTAAATTGATACCGCGTCAAACCATATATAACTCCATTCGGTAACACGGCATTGACATACATAAATTCATTGCCTTCGCGGTTCCAGACTTTTTGTGGCGCCTGCTGGGTGATATTGTATTTTAAAAAATGCCGCCGGTTTTCCGCCATTTGTTCGGTATAGGGCGATACAAATTCACCCAGCAATAACGCAATAGCAATAAAAATAAGGGCCGGGCGTAACGCAATCCAGGCGATACGTTTTACTGACACGCCTGCTGCGCGCACAATCACCAACTCACTGGTGCTGGCAAGCAAGCCAAGGCCAGCAAGACAACCTATCAGACAGGAGTAAGGGATCAAATCGTACAAACGGCGCGGCACCGTCAGCGCCATATAATAAAAGGCTTCAAGTGCGGTATAAGCCCCGGTGACTTTTTCTAACTGGCTAATCAAACCAAAAATAAAATCCAGCGCAATAAACACCAGTAGCGTCATCGCAATTGCATAAAAGACCGTGCTTGATATATAAGCCGTAATCTTACGCATGGGCCGTCCTCACCGTTTTGTTGCGCGATTGCATGAGCACCTGCCAATTCAACATAAGCAAGGCGATTATCAGGAACGGGATATGGACTATCCACACACCTAACCACACCGATAAATCCCCTTCTGCAATCGCACCGCGTGCATTGATCAAAAATGCGAGATAAAAAATATAAATCAAAATCGCCGGCAGCATTTTCAAGTAGCGCCCCTGACGCGGATTGGTTTTGCTCAGTGGCACTGCTAGCAACGTTGCAATCAACACCATCAGCGGCATAGAAATACGCCACTGAAGTGCCGCTTTGCTATCCAAATCGCTCGCTGACAATAATTGCGCTGTGGTTTTACCATCGGCCTCACTTTCAAATGCAGCTTCACTGGTGGTCGGTGGCAAATAGCGTCCCCACTCACTAAAGCGGGTGATCTTGAACTCGCTGGTGCCGGGGTGCCCCTCATAACGATGCCCGTTATGCATTATCAGATAGCGCTGGCCATACTCCGGTTTATAAGCCTGCTCACCGGTTTCGGCGACCACAATACTGGAATTACTTTGGCCATCTTGCTGGGCCACAAACACTCGCTCCAAACGCTTGTTATCGTCACTCACCTGTTCGACATAAGTCATGATGCGTCCCTGCCCTATGGCCTGGAAGCGCCCTTCCTGCAAGCTCTCGAACTCGCTGCGGTTGCGCTGTTCAGCGAGGACTTGTTCGGTAAGTTGCGCACCCAATGGACTCAACCAAAAACTGAACATGGCGACCACCAAAGCCACCAGCGCAGCTGGCACCAGGGTAATGCGCACCAATTGCCATTGGCTCATCCCGGTTGCCGATAGCACCACCATTTCGCTTTCAATATACATGCGCCCATAAGCGAGCAAAATCGCGAGATAAAAGCCCAGTGGCAAAATCAATTCGAGGAGATTGGGCATACGGTAAGCAATGATGGTAAAGAGCACATCTACCGCAAGCTTGCCCTGTGCTGCATCATCAAGGTAATCGCTGAATTTTCCCGAGAGAAAGATGGTAAGCAAAATCGCACTCACCGCTAAACTGGTGATCAATAAATCCCGCGAGAGATAACGAAAAATAATCAATGTGATATTCCTGTCATTCGACATTAGTTACTGGCATGTACAAATTTTATCCAGCACTTATCCGCAGTGCTGGTACGCTCATGCCAATATCTTTAACGCCATTAACCTTCATAGAAAGTTCCGATAACTTCCAAGGATGAAATGCGCACGCGTGACTAGTGACTTGCACCAGGCTGCAAGGTTCAACTTTCGCCGAATTTTGCCGCCATGCCTCGCACGAATTGTGGCATTATCACGCACCGCGCCCGATTTGTCTTGAGCGAATTTTTTACTGCTTTTTTTACCAAGGACTTTCTATGACCGCCACTAAAGCCTCTGCAAAATCTGCCAAACCCGCGCCAGCTAAATTCACCCCGATCCAGTTCGCAGCCAAAGCTATTGATCCGATCAAACAAGCGACCCAATGCCTGGTGATCGCCTGCTATGAGGGGGTGAAACTCTCTCCCTCCGCCAGCGCGGTGAATGCCGCTGATGCGGACCAATTGGAAGCGTTGCTCAAGCGCGAAAATTTTCAAGGCAAGGCTGGGCAAAGCTTGCTGTTGCTGAACCCGCAAGGTATAGCCGCCGAGCGGTTACTGGTGCTGGGTTTTGGTGCAGCCAAAGATGGCTTTGTCAGCGCCGACAATTACCGCAAAGCGGTACAGAAAATCGGCGAAGCGTTGCGCCCGACCACCACGAGTGAAATTACCCTGGCGTTGGCCGATGTCAGCGTTGTCGAGCAGGACGCAGAGTGGCAGGCACGCCAGGTTGCAGAAAGCCTGAGCCTGCTCGACTACCGCGCCGACAAACTCAAAAGCAAGCCTGCTGACGTTAGTTTGCAACTCAAGAAAGTCATTTTCGGTGCAACCAAGACCCAAACTCCAGGTGCGACCAAGGGCCTGATGCTCGGCCAGGCTATCGCCAGGGGTGTAAATCTGGCTCGCGAACTGGGCGATTTACCGGGCAATATTTGTACGCCTACTTATCTCGCCAACGAAGCCAAACGCCTCGCCCACAAGCAGCCAAAATTGAGCGTGAATGTGCTCGAAGAAACGCAACTGAAAGAATTGGGGATGGGCTCCTTCCTGTCTGTCGCCGCAGGCAGTGATCAGCCAGCCAAACTGATTGTGCTGGAGTACAAAGGCGGCAACAAAAAACAGGCACCCGTTGCGCTGGTTGGTAAGGGTATTACCTTTGATACCGGCGGCATTAGCCTCAAGCCTGGCGCCGCCATGGATGAAATGAAATACGACATGTGCGGTGCCGCCAGCGTGCTGGGTACCATCCAAACCCTGCTGGAATTGCAATTGCCCATCAATGTTGTCGGTGTTATCGCTGCCTCCGAAAATATGCCCAACGGTAATGCCACCAAACCGGGCGACATAGTTACTTCTATGTCTGGACAAACCATTGAAATCCTTAATACCGATGCCGAAGGTCGTTTGGTATTGTGCGATGCCCTCACCTACACGGAGCGTTTCAAACCCAAAGCCGTTGTAGATATCGCCACCCTTACCGGTGCCTGCGTAATTGCATTGGGCAACCATGCCACAGGGTTGTTTAGCAATAACGATGAGCTCGCCAAAGCCCTGCTAAAAGCGGGCGAAGAGTCAGCTGACCGCGCATGGCATATGCCGCTTTGGGATGAGTATCAAAAACAGCTCGACAGCAATTTTGCTGATATCGCCAATATCGGCGGCCGTGAAGGGGGCGCAGTGACTGCGGCCTGTTTCCTGTCGCGCTTTACGAAGAAGTTTGCCTGGGCGCATCTGGATATCGCCGGTACCGCCTGGCGCTCCGGTGGAGCCAAAGGGGCAACCGGCCGCCCGGTAACTATGCTGGTGCAATACCTGCTGAACCAGGTTTGATCGTGACCCAGATTGATTTTTACATACTGCCAGAAACAACCAGCGAGGCACGCTGGTTGTTCGCTTGCCGCTTGATCGACAAAGTGCAGCGCATGGGCATGCGTGTACTGGTGGCAATGGATAGCGAAGCAGATGCACGCGCGTTCGATGAGTTACTCTGGACGTTCAAGCCGGAAAGTTTTATTCCGCATCAACTACTCAATAGCGGCAAACCTGCGCCAGTAGAGATCACCTTTTCCCAGGAAGCTGGCGATCATCAGGGTTTATTGCTTAACTTGAGCAAGGTCGTACCTCCTTGTTTCAGCCGCTTTGAACGCCTGAGTGAACTGGTAATCCAGGAACAGCAAAGTTTGCAATCCAGCCGCGAGCGTTTCAGTTTTTACAAAAGCCGCGGCTATCCAATTGAAACCCGGAAGTTGTGATACGAATACACAGACAATGCGATTGACAGGTAAGCATTATGGCCAATACGAATAAAACCAAAGCCGAAATATTGCAGGAGCTGGAATCGATTAAAGGATTATTACTGGAAGAGGATGACATTCCTATATTGCAGGATATGGAGGATGAAGATGAAATCCTCGATGATGAACTCCATTCAGAACCACCCGTGCTCATTACCCGACATGAATCCGTTTTACCGGGGCAAGGCTCATTGTTTGATGAGCCGAAATCAGCTGCAGCGAAAATCGCCCAACAGCTCAATGCAAGCACATCCGCTGCACAGGAATTAAAACGAACCAGTTTTGCTGCATCCCAAAACAACACGTCGATTAATCCATTTGCAGACAATCGCCCGCTTGCAAAAGCCAGTGGCGAAAATCCTTTTTTGCCACAGCATATTCGCGAACGCTTACACGGCAATAATCCGCCACCGCTATTCGAATACGAAACCGCAAAAAAAATCATCAGCTCCACTAAAAATATTGCACACAAAACCAATAAGCCGCGCCAGTATCTAGTGGAAGAAGTTATGCTCAGCATGATGCCGCAAATCGAGCGTGAATTACGCCATCGGCTATTTTCGATGAGCGTGGAGGATTTGGAAAAACTGTTAAATGAAGAGGAAGATTGAGGAAGCAGCGATGAATAAATCGCTGCTTTATAAAGTGGTCGCCGCCAATTCGCGCGACGTTTTTACTTTGCCAAATGCCCAAATAGCGATAAAAACCAGCAATATGTTGACCAAAAATACTTGATGGTAACCATAATAATCCGCCACCAAGCCCACCATTAAACTGCTCAGCAAATTACCGACATGGGTGGTATTCGTATACAGCGCCGAAGCGCCTCCCGAGCGCCCCGGCATTAAATCCTGGATCACTGATACACCCAACCCCGCCAATACCCCGATGAAAATGGCGTTAAAAATTTGCAGTACAAACAAATGCCATAATTCACTGGCAAAATACACTCCGCTATAGAGCAACAACGCAGCAATACCGGCGCAACGAATCAAGCTGATCAAACGGAAGCGGCTGGCGTAGTGCCCCGCCAACAACATAAACGGAACTTCCAATGCTGCCGTAGTACCCATTACCCATCCCATCCAATGCGCCTCTATATGCAGGTTATCTTTCAAGTGGATAGGCAAACTGATGAGATAAGCATTATTCACACCCCATAGTAATGAGAATGCAAGCGCGCATAACCACAGCGATTGTTTAACGGTTGGCGACAGAGGTGGCAAAAGCAGTTGCTCACCACCAGCGATGTGCAGTTTATTTTTTTTAGGTAACCGCGGTAATAATTTAAAGCTCGCCAGCGCAACCAGCATATACAAAAGCGCGGCTATACCGTAGCTCACATCAAAACCGAAATAAGTCGCTAATAAAAACCCGACCGGTGGGCCAGCCACCCAGGCAAACGCGATTTGCGCACGCATAATGGCGTTAAAGAGCGGGATGCGCTCGACCGGAATCTCAGCCTCGGCGTAATCCAGGCTGTAAGCCATAATTTGTGAGAACGACACCATCGACAAACTGAGCAAAAAAATCGCGGTAAATGCCACTAGCCAATAATCGCGCGATAACGCAAAAATCACACAGGCAAGCGTTCCGACCAGACAGCAACAAACAACGAGTGGACGACGGTCTGCCAGTTTATCCGACCAATGTCCCAGCCACTGGTTGTAAGCGATGCTGGCAAGGGCTATGCCTGCAAATGCCAGCCCCACCAACAGCGGACGCACGCCAATTTCCTTGGCGAGAAATAAACTAAAGGTGGGCAGCACCAGGGCACCCACCACACCAGCAGTAAAAAACAACAGGTATAAGCCCAATGCAATGGGTCGGAATAAGGGAGATGGCACACGAATTACCGGAAGGGAGGAAAACAGGCGTGCATCATAGCTGAAAGCGTTTACCGTCAACATGGGCACCGCAATGGATTAATGCTTCTTAACAACCAATATTCCTGGCTAGACAGGATTTATTTAAAGGCGAGCTATACGCGTGCTTTCTGTATAATCACCGCAATTGCACCAGAGGACGCACCCAATGCAATGCATCAGCATTCAAATCCAACCCAAACATAGCCGCGAATTTGACCGCGATCAATTCCTCCAGCGGGTACGCGCCATTCGCTCACCCGAAGTGGATGCAATTGAAGAAAAAGGCAAACTGTACCTGAGCTTTAATTTTTTTACCGAATTCCCTGCCCCGCTCTGGCAAGCGCTTACCGAATGTTTGTATAAAGACCCGGCCTATGCGGCCATAATCGCCCCTGTCTCGGTAGTAATTTGCGAAGGCGAAACGGATGATGAGTGTTTATTGCTACACCATTTTGATTCCAGTGAGCCATTGGACAGACTATAAAAATTCCCCTCCCTGAGTAAATCATGTCAACAATTAATTGGTTCCCCGGCCATATGCACAAGGCCCGCAAAGAAATTGCGGAAGTAATGCCCCATGTGGATGTGGTCATTGAAGTTATAGACGCACGCATCCCTTTTTCGAGTGAAAACCCGCTGGTGCCAAGTTTGCGCGGCGACACGCCGCTGATCAAGCTACTCAACAAAGCCGATTTGGCCGACCCGGCAATTACTGCGCTCTGGGTCGAAAAAATGGAACAAGAGGCCGGTGTAAAAGCCCTGCCAGTAAGCCAACAGCGCCCTGAGCAAATCCGTAATTTATTAACTGTATGTACCAGTCTGGTGAGCGAGCGCCAGCGTGATTTGCGCCCTGCACGTGCAATGATAATGGGCATTCCCAACGTAGGTAAATCGACCATCATCAATACCTTGGCGGGGCGTGTAATTGCCAAGACCGGGAACGAAGCAGGCGTGACCAAAGCGCAACAAAAAATCAAATTGGAAAACGGGATTTTGTTAACCGATACACCCGGATTTTTGTGGCCAAAACTATCGCCACCGTCCTGTGGTTATCGCCTGGCCATTACCGGTGCGATAAAAGATACGGTGTTTGATTACGCTGATATCGCCCTGTATGCCGCCGAGTATTTACTTAAGGCTTATCCGGATGCGTTAAAAAAACGGTATGGGCTGGATGAACTGCCAGAGTCAGACCTGGAATTGCTGGATGCCATCGGTATAAAACGCGGCTGCACACGCAAAGGCGGCGGTGTGGAAATCCAGAAAGTGTCTTCGATATTGATTACTGAATTGCGCGCCGGGCTACTCGGGCCGATTAGCTGGGAAACCCCGGATATGACCCAGCGGGAAGTCGCCGCTGCGAAAGAAGACGACGAGAAAAAACGCCTTGAAAAAGAAGAGTCAGACCGCATCCGCAGACTAAAAACCAAAAAAAATCGCCGCTAACTGGCGATTTTTTGCTTCAGGTCCCGATGTACAATTTTCTCATTCCGAAGCAGAGCTTTCGTCTCCAGATGGGTCGGTGAAAATGGAAATACCTGAAGAGAAAACGATTCCAGTCACCACCTCCGCTCACAACAAACTGCGGACATAAGTGGCTAACGCGGATGGTTCAGGATTTTGGGCTAAATCATCCGGTAATTTTTTTACATGCCAGATAACCGTCCATTCCAGATGCTCGCCCGGCGCAAGTGCGACCGACGCCCCCTGCTGTTTCATCTCAATAAAAATATGCTCAACATGGGTAAATAATTCTATCTCACGTTCGCCGGGGGCTATTGCTGCAGGTGGGTTATCAGTAAATTCTTTAACCAGTAAATAACCTTTGTCAGTATATGCAACCCAACCCTCTTTACCGTCCTGCATCACTTTATGGTGGTCAGTGCGAATTTTTTTGGCATCGTATTGATACCAGGTCAGTTCATTAATGTTTTGCACATCCAATGGATAAAAAATCCCACTGATAGGATCGGTATCACCACGGGGATAAAACAAATCACCTGAGGGCGGTAAACGCGTCACTTCCAAAGGCGCTACATTTTTTTCGTGATCACTGTGATTGGTAATACGGTAGGTCACAGCGATGCGATCGTCGCCAGCGGGAAGATAGGTTTTGGTAAATTGGTAGCCGGTTTTTTTATCAATATCACTGGTCAACACCAGACGATCTTCATTTGAACCCAGCGTGTAGGGTTTACTGTCAAGTGTATCTACGGGGGGCCAACTCCATTCTGATTGCGGGCTGGACCAGAACACTGTACCCCAATCGGTAATTTTATCCGGATCATTGATAGCGACCAGGATTTCGTGGCCATCATATTTAAGCGAAGAAACGCGACCAGCCACTTTCGGCATGATCTCCATGCTGATATTGCCCTGCTTGATATACAGGCGCGAGCCATCCTGCTTACAAAACACCGGCAATTGTTCAGCCTGTCTGGATTTGCCACACCCGAACAAAGCCAAAGAAATGGCCAGGAATGCGATCAGGGAATAGCGCTTACTCATTGTCTATCATAATCCTCTAGCGGCATGATGACCGCCATTAAGGTCAGGTCCTCTTGGGACGCTCACATTACGGTTTTTTTACAGATCCCAGTGTACCCACTTTTGGTGGCAGCGACCATTTGCTGCGAGTAAAGCCTAGTAAAGCAAAGTAAATAACTTGCGCTGGAATTCAATCGCCAACGGATCAGCCTTACCCAGCGCGGCGACAATAGAAGTGAAAGTTTTACGCGCTTCACCCTCGGCAAAATTGCGCTCCCTGCGAATGATTTCCAGTAAGTGTTCAAGCGCCGGACGATGCTGGGCTTCTTGATAATATTGCAGTGCCAATTGATAACGCACACCTAAATCCTGTGGTGCTTTGGTATAGGCTTCTTTTAATGCCGCCAGCTCGGGAGTGATAGCCGCCTGCTTTTTCAGCGCAATCTGCGCTATTAGCTGTTCGTAACCCGCATCCTGGTCGGCCAGTTTGATCAACGATAAAACCGCCTCTGCATTATCAATACGATTTAACTCCAGATGGCACTGCGCCATCAAAAGCGCGATGCTCGCCAATTGCCTGGACGCATCATAGGCCTGGCGCAAGAGCGGTAATGCATCGGTATAATTACCCTGAGCCATAAGCCCGTGCGCTTGTTGGAGCGGCGCCTCCCAAGGCTCAGGTAAATATTTGGCCAATACTTCGCGCACCTGTACTTCCGGCAAGGCCCCATTGAAGCCATCAATTGGCTGGCCATTTTGCATAATCATCACGGTAGGTAAACTGCGCACACCAAATTGCGATGCAATCATTTGCTGATCATCAGCATTTACTTTGGCGAGCAAAAAAGCACCGGCATATTCATTGGCCAGCTTTTCCAGGATCGGCATTAAACTTTTGCAGGGGCCGCACCAGTCCGCCCAGAAATCGATCACTACCGGGCGATTAAAAGATTCATCAATTAAAAACTGCTGGGCATTATCGAGCGTGATATCAACAATCGATAATAGAGGGACATTCATTTCGGGGAATCTCATCTCAGGGGCTTTCATAAACGTTACTCCATCTCACGCAAACTAATTGTCAGGTTTTCAGTCGCCGTAGAGACATAAGCGATAGTTTCAGTAATGGTGACGGTGAAATTCATAGTTTTATCCGCGAGCGCAGCCAGTGCCTGCAATTCGTCGGCAGCAAAATAATGAATGCTCACCCTGGACAAAGCGCGAATAGCGGCGCTGTTGGTTTTCCACCAGACATCCATACCACGGCCGTAGCTGAACACTTTCACTGATTGCGCCTGGCCTGATGCTTTCTTCAGTCGATCTGGCGCTGGCTGCCCTACTTCAATCCATTCCAGAATAGTGCCATTGTCGTGCTTCAACCATAAATCCGGCTCTTCCATGGAGGAAAGCCCTTTGGTAAAGGTTAAATTTTCCGCAGCGCGGTAACAAAAGGCTAGAATGCGCACCATCATACGCTCAACTGTTTCAGAGGGATGCAAGGCGATGGTCAGATTAAAATCGCCAAACACATTGCGGTCCATGTCCGACAAACTCAGGTTCGCTTTATAAATAGTTGCCTTCACTGCCACAATTTTTCTCACTTAATCAAAGCTAAATAATGTCCGATACTTCATTTGAAATACCACAAAAATTCGAACTCACTGTTACCCAAGCCGAACAGACTGCACTGGATTTATTAGCAGAAGGTACCGGGTTATCCAGGCAGCGTATTAAAGATGCGATGAATAAAGGTGCAGTCTGGTGGACACTGAAAGGCAAAACGCTACGTTTACGCCGCGCCACCAAGGTTCTACACAAAGGTTCCACGATCCAGTTTTATTACGACGAGCAAGTACTCGCGCGCAAACCTGAAAGTGCCAGCCTGATTTACGACGCCGGCGGATACAGTATCTGGTTCAAACCTGCCGGCATGCTCTCACAGGGTTCCCAATGGGGCGACCACTGTAGCATTTTACGGTGGGTTGAAGTGAATGGCCAACCCGATCAAGCGCAGCGGCAGCGGGAGTGTTTTTTAGTACATCGCCTGGACGCCGATGCGATGGGCTTAATCATCCTCGCGCACAACAGCCACAGCGCTGCAAAATTATCCGCCCTTTTCCAGGCGCGCGATATGCGCAAATTTTATCAAGCCTGGGTAGTCGGTGACTGTGATATACCCGCCACAGGTTTGACCCTGAATCAGGAACTGGAGGGGAAATCGGCTATTACCCATATCAAAAAAATTCGCGAAGAGAATAATAAAACCCTGGTGGATGTCCATATCGAAACCGGACGCAAGCACCAGATTCGCCGCCACCTCGCCAACATCGGCCATCCAATTGTCGGCGATAAACTCTACGGTACCAAGTCCAATTCAGGTTTGCAGTTATTGGCTTATCGATTAGAGTTTGTTTGCCCTGATAGCAAGCAACCGGTCATTGTAGAATTACCGCAGGAATTGCAGTTCAAATAACTGTGATTAAAAATAATAACGATAGGCGAATCCAAATCGGGGGGAGGGCCTGTCCTAGCAGCACCATCATTGGATAACCGGCCATTGCTCTGGCCGATCAATTCACCGGCATAAGGATCCTCCATGACCGCTTCAGCACCTTTCATAGACCCATTGCAAAAAATGGATCGGATAATCACCCTGGATGTCCTGCGTGGTTTCGCCCTTTTTGGAATTCTCTATGCGCATATGATTTTTTGGTATGCCGCTGGCCCACTCCCGCAAGAGACTTATCAGCTCTATAAAGATCCCGGGAGCGGTATTGCAATAGGGACTTACATGATTTTAATCCTCAGCAAGTTCTTTGCGATCTTTTCATTTTTATTTGGTTTGAGTTTCTATATCCAGATTCAGGGGCTTATCAAACGCCATGAGCCGGTGATTACACGCTTTGGCTGGCGCTTGGCCATTTTGGGTGCGATTGGCTTGGTACATCATGCCTTCTGGCGCGCTGATATTTTATCGATCTACGTCCCGCTGGGATTTTTATTATTATTTTTGCGCAACCTCAGCAACAAAGCGTTGCTGATTATTGGAGCATTACTCGTCCTTAATATCCCCACCAAACTCGCCGAACTCATTTCGATTATCGTACGCGATAAATTAATGCTGCTTGATTTCGACCAAAAGGCAGCAGGTGCTGAATATTATGCAATCGCTAGTCAAGGCTCCTGGGGCGATATGGTCAAACACAATATCAATGCCATGGCTGATAAATACGTTTATCAAATCAATAGCGGAAGATTATTGATTACCTTTGGTTTCTTTTTGCTGGGGATGCTGGCTGGACGTATGCAATGGTTTGAAAACATCGCGAGTCATATCAGCTTTTTCAGAACAGTTTTGAAAAAGAGTAGCTTGCTTCTCGTTATATCACTCGTGTTAGGTATTGCTCTGGGAATCACGGCATTCCTGTTGAAAATTGATATGGAAAAAACACCGGTTGCGGGCTGGTTTGGGGGTTTTATCCTGGAGTTTTTTAACCTTGGCCTGACGCTGATTTACATTACCGGGATCAGCCTGCTTATGCTCAAACCTAAATGGGAAAATTGGTTAACGCCGCTCGCCGCTGTCGGTAAAATGGCACTGACCAGCTATTTAATGCAAACCATTATCGGTGTCTTTATTTTCTTTAATGTTGGATTAGGTTTATTCACCAAAACCTCGCCAGCTATGAATGCGCTTTTATGCTGCGTAATCTTTGGATTACAAATTTTATTCTGCCGCTGGTGGTTACAGTATTTCCATTACGGCCCTGTTGAATGGCTCTGGCGCTCGGCAACCGATTTCAAATGGCAACCACTCTACAAACAAAACATGGACAGCAAGCTGCGCAATAATTAAATATCGTTTAATTATTCACCACAGACTTGAATAAAAAAGCCCCACGGATTTTTCAATCGGTGGGGCTTTTTTCATTCAGCAACTAATCAATTACATTGATTTTGTAGTGCACAAGCCTTGAGGCTGTTAGAGAAAGCATAACCGGTCAGGTAATCTTCATAGGTAGACCAAGCCATAATGCCACGCAAGTCGGGATAGGTTTTTGCCGGTTTATAACCGCTACCGCAATCACCGGAACGCAAGCAACGCATTGCCGCTTTCACGACAGTCGGATTGGTATAACCACTACCTGCGGCAGTTGGTGAGGATGACGCAGGTAAACCAATAATAACTTTATTGGCTGGTAAA
>JAJQJO010000204.1 GCA_021323495.1 Cellvibrio sp.
CGAAATTCATGAATTTATCTTGAAAAACTGGCGTATTGTTAAAATCGCCACTACTAAAGCCCAGCGCAAATTGTTCTTTAACTTGCGCGGCGCCAAAAAGCGTTTGGCATGGTTGAGCAACGACGAAGCCCATGCTGTCGCCCAGGATTTGGGTGTTGATGTAAAACAAGTGCGTGAAATGGAAGGCCGTTTGGCTTCTTATGACGCCGGTTTTGATGCGGGTGAAGACGATGAAGACGAGGGTTATGTAGCTCCAGCGCACTACCTTGAAGACAGCCGCTACGATCCCGCTGTGCGTTTGGAAGAATCCAATTGGGAAGAATCCAATGTCAATGGTTTGGAAAAGGCGATGGAAAAATTGGACGACCGTAGCCGTGTAATCCTGCAGCGTCGCTGGTTGAATGACGACAAAGCGACTTTGCATGACTTGGCTGCAGAATATGGTGTGTCAGCCGAGCGTATCCGCCAGCTGGAAAAAAATGCCATGAATAAGGTTAAGACTATGATGTTAGAAGCCTGATTCAACGTTTATAACGTCAAAAAAGCCGCGCTTAGCGCGGCTTTTTTTATTATCTATATAAGACCAAGTCGATAAAAGAGGTGTTGTCGTGGCGCGTTTTTTTTTGATAATGGCCGCTGCGAGTGGATTTTTTGCTGTCGTTATCGGCGCATTTGCCGCTCATGGTTTGAAAAAGGTTCTTTCCCCGGAAATGGTGGAAGTGGTAAAAACCGGTGTGCAATATCAGATGTATCACGCTCTTGCGCTAATATTTATCGCGCTTTGGCTGAGTTATAAACCTGCAATGCCAGGATTAAAAGCTAGTGGCTTAGCCTTTATACTGGGTAGTTTTTTGTTCAGTGGCAGTCTATATGGGCTGGCCCTGGGTGGCCCGCGATGGTTGGGGCCAGTGACACCTTTAGGTGGCCTGTGTTTTTTGTTCGGTTGGTTATGGCTGTTGATTGCTGCATGGCGGACTAAACTGATTGACTAATTTCTCTCCTATTAATCTATAACTTGTATCCCTTATGTCTGAATTACTTGAGTTAACTCCCGACTTTGAGTCTGGCGAGGAGGGGTTTCTTATTAAACCCGAATTTAAACCGAAATCGATCCGCAGCTTCGTAATTCGTGCTGGGCGTATCACCGTTGGGCAAAAAAACGCGTTTGATACCTGGTGGCCGGTATTTGGCCTTAGCTTGTTTAAAGGACGGATCGATCCGGAACAGGTCTTTAGCCGTAAAGCCCCGTTGGTGGTCGAAATCGGTTTTGGGATGGGTGATTCGCTGTTGGAAATGGCGCGCAACGAACCGGATAAAAACTTTGTCGGCATTGAAGTTCATCCGCCCGGTGTTGGGCGCTTGATCAATGTAGCGGGGCAAGAAAACCTTACTAACCTACGGGTGTACATGGCTGATGCAATGGATGTACTTGAAGACTGTATCCCTGATGGATCTATTGACCGCTTACAGCTTTATTTTCCTGATCCATGGCATAAGAAAAAGCATCACAAGCGCCGCATCCTCCAACCTGCTTTTGTAAAAAAAATACACCCCAAGTTGGCAGAAGACGGGATTTTTCATATGGCAACTGACTGGCAGGCTTATGCTGAACATATGCTGGAAGTAATGAATGCTGCGACAGAGTTTGTGACAGATTTCACAGAAAGCGGCTATGCCCCTAGGCCTGACTACAGACCAATCACTAAATTCGAAAAACGTGGTGCGCGGCTTGGCCATGGAGTTTGGGATTTAATATTCAGGAAAACAATGTAAATTGGCATAAAGTGCTTTAATTTGCTAAGGTAACTATCTGAAAATAATGATGAAACGGATTTTTATAAGCAGTTAGTTTTTTGTATCGTTTAGATCAAAAATTTTTTATCAGCTTTACTTAGTTTTACTCAATCGAGGGAATCAGATTGTTTGGGAACCTCGCTATTTTCTACGGAGAAAAATGATTATGAAACACACACGCAAGCTTGCCCTGTCCGCTGTGATCGCAGCAGCTATTTCCTCCGGCGCTAGCGCCAACAATCCCGCTGTAGAAATTCACGTTGATGGCGGCCGCTACTTTTTCGAAGAT
This sequence comes from Cellvibrio sp., assembly GCA_021323495.1. Lineage (GTDB taxonomy): Bacteria > Pseudomonadota > Gammaproteobacteria > Pseudomonadales > Cellvibrionaceae > Cellvibrio. The sequence continues at coordinate 2,084 of JAJQJO010000204.1, forward strand.
ACTCTTAATGATGCAGATACCTGGGGTGTAGGTGTTGGCTTTGGTTTGGGTGAAAACTGGATGATAGATCTTGTTGCGAGCCAATGGGACTCTGAGGTTTCAGCATTAGGTGATGATGGTGATGTTGATGGTATCCAGTACCGTGCCGACATGCTCTATCACATCACTACTGAAAGCAAATGGCGTCCATATGTTGCGTTTGGTGTAGGTGACCAGGATCGTGATTTCACCAACACCGATCTTTCCGAGCGCGATACTCTGGTTAACCTGGGTGCTGGCCTTAAGCGCGAACTGGGTAATAACTGGCAGTTCCGCACCGATATCCGCGCGTTTAACAGCCTCGATAATGAATATACTGATCTGGCTGTAACTGCCGGTATTGCATTGGTTTTTGGTAATGAAGAGCCTGCTCCTGCTCCTGTTGTTGTCGCTCCAGTTGATGGTGATAGTGATGGCGACGGTGTTTCCGATTCAAAAGACAAATGCCCTGACACCGTTAGCGGTTTGAAAGTGGATGAAGTAGGTTGCCCGGTAATTCTGGATAAAACTCTGGAAATCAATCTCGACATCCTGTTCGATACCGCCAAGTCTGACATCAAAGACGAGTATATGTGGCAAGTGAAGAAGTTGGCTGACGCTATGACCCAGTATGTCAACACTGTTGTACATATTGAGGGCCATACTGACAGCCAGGGTTCTGATGCTCTGAACCAAAAGCTGTCACAAAGCCGTGCTGATTCTGTGAAAGCAGCATTGATCACTAAGTTTGGCATTGCAGCAGATCGCGTTACTGCCACTGGTCATGGTGAAGCCAAGCCAATCGCAGACAATACCACTGCTGAAGGCCGTGCCCAGAACCGCCGTGTAGTGGGTTCTGTTAGCGTGAAGTACACCGAAGCAGAAAAGAAGTAATCGCGTTAAGCATGATAAGAACCCGGCCTCGCGCCGGGTTTTTTATTGCCGGTAGTTTAGTTGCCGGTCTCGAATTCGCGTAATAGCTCTGCATAACCGCTGCGAAAATCCTTATAGCGCAACTCGTATCCAGACCCCAGTAAGCGCTGGTTGCTGATGCGTTTATTGCCGCGTTCGTTGGCTGCATCAGGCGCGAGAAAATCCCCGAGATCTAATTGTCTGGCCATCCAGCTCACTACCTCAAACATTGGTGCAGGCGATGAGTCGCTGGCCAGATAAATCGATGCCAGGTTCTGCCTGGGCTGCTGTTCGATTAAATGGGCGAGCACCCCGGCACAATCGTCAGCGTGGATACGGTTGGTGTAATGCTGGCTGGCCGAGGCCCGGCCTTGCTTCACTTGTTCGATCAGGCGGGTGCGCCCCGGACCATAAATCCCGCTGAAACGGACGATGCAATGAGCGAGTCCGCTTTTCTGGATAATCTGCTCCGCCTCCAGCAAGCGTTTCCCGCTAAAACTATCAGGTTCGGTTGGGGATTGTTCGTCCACCCAACTGCCATCATTTTGCGCATATACGGCGGTACTGGAGACAAAGATCACCAGGCGCGGTTGCTGCTGATACCGCTTTAATCCCGCGACTAAATTGAGACAGGTCTGTACGTAAGCCAGTTGATAACCGGCATCGCTTCGCTCGGCAGGCGTTAGGCTGATTACAATTACATCAAAATTTCCGTTGTTCACAATAGGTTCAAGTTGGTCGGGCCGGGTGGCATCGCAGATGCGATATTGCAGAAAAGGTAAATCCGTTGGTGGATCGCGGCGCAGGCCGGTAACTGCATAACGGTTCGGGTCGAGCTGTCGGGCGAGGCGTTGACCTATATCACCGCAGCCGATAATTAATAATTTTTCTTGTGAAGATGAGTTAATTGTCATTTGATAAATATCGCCAATCTGATAGTTTTAGGCTATTCACAGAAGTCTTAGTAACGGAGCTGCATTATGACCCTGACCGAATTGCGCTACATAGTCACCCTTGCTCAAGAGCAACATTTTGGCCGCGCCGCAGATCGTTGCTATGTGAGCCAGCCGACTTTAAGTATTGCGGTAAAAAAACTGGAAGATGAATTAGGCATAGCGCTGTTCGAGCGCACCAAATCCCGTGTCCAACCAACCCCGCTGGGTGAGCAAATTGTGGCGCAGGCGAATCTGGTATTGGAACAAACTGCAGCGATTAAAGACCTCGCCGACGCCGGTAAAGACCAGCTCAGCAGCCCCTTGTCAGTCGGTGCAATTTTTACTATTGGACCTTATTTACTGCCGAAGTTTATCCCCCATTTACAGCAATTGGCGAGCAAAATGCCGCTCTACGTTGAAGAGGGCTACACCCACAACCTGCGCAAAAAGCTGCGCAATGGTGAGTTGGACGTGATTATTGTGGCGCTGCCTTTTGTCGAGCCGGATGTCGTTACCCAAACACTTTACGATGAGCCTTTTGTGGTGTTGATGCCGAAAGACCATCCACTCGCCGCGAAAGATGCGCTCAGTCCGGATGACTTGAATGACCAGCAATTGCTCCTGCTCGGTGAGGGTCATTGCTTCCGCGATCAGGTGCTTACTACCTGCCCAAGCCTGCAACACCATGGTGAGGCAAGTGCTAACAATGTACGCACCGCCGCTGAGGGCAGCTCCCTCGAAACCCTGCGCCATATGGTCGCCTCGGGTCTCGGCCTGACCATACTGCCCGCGTCGGCTGCGGAAAGCTCACTTTACAGTTCCGATGTGCTGGTCACCCGTCCGTTTACCGAACCCTCGCCCAGTCGCACGGTAGCTCTCGCGTGGCGAGCCAGCTTTCCGCGCCATAAAGCGATAGACGCTTTACGTGCTGCAATCAAAGCTTGTCGTCAATGAATCTAGCCAATGTCCCTTTCGACGCTCTTCAATGATAAAACCCTGGATCAAATCCCCGCCAGCGCCCTAAAGGGAGTTGGCGCCGCATTAGCCGCTAAATTGGCAAAAATAAGCTTATTTAGCGTGCAAGATATTCTTTTGCATTTACCATTGCGCTATCTGGACCGTACCCGCGTCACGCCAATTGGCGCGCTGCAACCGAACATAAATGCGGTGATTGAGGCGGAAGTACGGGCTTGCGATGTAGTCTTTGGCAAGCGTCGCAGCCTGGTATGCAAGGTCCAGGACGGTACTGGTACCGTCACCTTGCGCTTCTACCATTTCAACAGTACCCAGAAGCAGCGATTGGTAAATGGCACGCGCTTGCGGATTTTTGGTGAAACAAGACGCGGTGCTTCGGGTCTGGAGATGTATCATCCGGAGTACGATGAACTTAGCGGCGGTGTATCTTTGCCGCTTCAACAATCGCTCACGCCTATTTACCCCGCCACCGAAGGCATCACCCAACCGCGTTTACGCTCGCTTGCCGCCCAGGCACTGACCTGGCTCGATAAACATGCGCTCAAAGAACTGTTGCCCGAGGTGGTGCGCCGACAACTGAACCAATCGTCCCTCGCCGACGCCTTGCGCTATCTACATCAGCCGCCGACCAATGCCAATATCCAGCAATTGATGGATGGTGAGCATCCTTTCCAGCAGCGGTTGGCCTTTGAAGAATTATTAGCGCATCACTTGAGCTTGTTACTGTTACGGCGCGAAACTCAAGCGGATGGCGCTACTTGCCTTACTCTGGACCGAGGATTGCAAGCGCGCTTTCTGATGCACCTCGGTTTTAAGTTGACCCGTGCCCAAGCGCGCGTAGTGAGTGAAATCGCTACTGATTTGGCTAAACCGATTCCTATGTTGCGTCTGGTGCAGGGCGATGTCGGCTCGGGCAAAACGGTCGTGGCCGCGATAGCGGCATTGGCGGCTGTCGCTTCCGGCAAGCAAGCGGCGATTATGGCACCGACGGAAATCCTCGCCGAGCAGCATCGGCTCAATTTTGGTAGATGGCTGGAACCGCTTGGCATCAAGCTCGGCTGGCTTACCGGCAAACTCAAGGCTGCCGAACGGCGCAACCAGTTGGCGGCTATTGCCGGTGGCGAAGCACAAGTGGTGGTTGGCACCCATGCGCTTTTCCAGGAAGCAGTAGACTTTGCCGATCTTGGATTGATTGTCATCGATGAGCAGCATCGCTTTGGGGTTCATCAGCGGTTAACACTGTCACAAAAAGGGACCAGGAGCGACGAACATCGCCGCGCAGGTTTACTTCGTCCTCATCAACTGATTATGACGGCCACTCCCATTCCCCGGACTTTGGCGATGAGTGCTTACGCCGATCTCGACTGTTCGGTGATTGATGAGTTACCTCCCGGCCGCACCCCCATCACTACGGTAGTGATTAGCGATAATCGCCGGGAAGAAGTGATCGAACGGGTGCGCCTGGCCTGTGAACAGGGACGCCAGGCTTATTGGGTATGTACGCTGATCGAAGAGTCCGAAACCTTGGAGGCACAAGCGGCCGAGGCAACGGCGGCGAGCCTCACCGAGTCCTTGCCACATTTGCGTATCGGGTTGATCCACGGGCGTTTGAAACCTGCGGAAAAAGAGGCAGTGATGGCAGGCTTTAAGGCGAATGCATTGGATTTGCTGGTAGCGACCACCGTAATTGAGGTAGGCGTGGATGTACCTAATGCCAGCCTGATGATTATCGAAAACCCCGAGCGTCTCGGCCTCGCCCAGTTGCATCAGTTGCGCGGCCGGGTGGGGCGGGGTTCGGGAGCGAGCCACTGTGTGTTGTTGTATGCTTCGCCCCTGTCGCAAAATAGCCGCGAGCGGTTACGGGTGATGCGCGAAAGTAGCGATGGTTTTTACATCGCCGAACAGGATTTGTTACTGCGCGGCCCCGGGG
>JAJQJO010000205.1 GCA_021323495.1 Cellvibrio sp.
CCATGAATACACGCTAGCCAATCTGGAGTTCGCACTGGCGGTAGAACCTGGCAACAAACTGCTCGCTGATCGAGTTGAAAAAGTCAGACAAATCCGTGGCCGAGGCGGCATCACCCTGCCTTCAACTATTTTATTGGAGAAACGAACAAATCCATTTCTACGCTGTCAACAGCATGGCGTCAAAATCTTCACCGAAAACAATACCCGGCAATTGCTGGACAGCCCGGCGGCAGTATTTGGGGCGTTGCGTTTAATCAAAGACACTTGGCCAGCGTAGGAAGGAGGCTTGGCCCAGATAAGAAAAATTTGTCCAAACCAAACAGGATAAGTCCCGGATTCAAAGTCCCGACCAGCTCTCAGCAAGGTTGTGACCGGCTCCCCTTATTCCGAATTAGGCGTTGACCCATGTGACGTCAACACCTAAAATCCGAGATCCACAGCCCCAGGGAGGGCGGAGGTAATCACTAAGTAGCCGTTATTTGGCGATTTAATAGGATAAAAATCCTAAAACGCAAGAATAAAGAAGGCCAATACCAACCGGATTTTCCAAGCCTATCGAGCTGGAAAAAAAAACCTGACAAGTGACCCTATGACTAATCGAAACCGCCCCCCGCTGTTGCCGCTCTGTATCTGCCTTGCCTGGATTATTGCACTTGCGGGCTGTAGCACATTCAAAAACGATGATGAAACTGTTGCCGATACCAGCACTACAGAACCAATCCTTCCTCCTGAAGCAACCCAATCGATTGAATCCGGCGCACAAGCTGGTGATCACGGAAATCTGTGGGAAGAAATAGCGGATGGTTATGGCCTACCCGAGGTCAATGACAGCAAAGTTAATAAAAACCTGCGCTGGCTTTCCAACAACCAACGTTACCTGGATAAGGTCACCGCCCAGAGCAAACCCTACCTTTATTATGTCGCCAGTCAATTGCGGGAAAATGATCTGCCACTGGAACTCGCGCTGCTCCCCATAGTTGAGAGTGCTTACAACCCCTTTGCCTCATCCCCCAGCAAAGCGGTGGGCTTTTGGCAATTTATGCCACAGACTGGACGCAACTTCGGACTAAAACAAAATCATTGGTATGATGGCCGCCGTGACCTGGTTGCCTCTACCGACGCGGCAGTACGCTATCTAAAGCGTTTAAACACCATGTTCAATGGCGACTGGTTGTTATCCATCGCCGCGTATAACGCGGGCGAAGGTACTGTTCGTCGCGCGATTGAAAAGAATCGCAAACAAGGGAAAGGTACGGATTTCTGGTCATTGCCCCTCTCCCAGCAAACACAATCCTATGTTCCCCAGTTGTTAGCCTTATCAAAAGTAATTGCCGATCCCGGGAAATATGATTTGGAGCTGGAAGCAATTCCCAACAACCCCTATTTCACCCTGGTGAATGTCAGCTCCCCGGTGGACCTTGCCCAAGCAGCACGGATGGCTGAAATAGACCCAAAAGAATTGCGCAACCTCAACGCCGGTTACAATAAATGGACTACTGATCCCACTGGCCCGCACCAGCTACTTGTTCCTGTTGCCGAAGCAGCACAATTTACCCTGAACCTCGACAAGCTTCCCAAGATTGCGCCTATCCATGTGGCGGGTGATTACAAAGTCAAATCAGGTGATACCCTCGGCGCTATCGCCAAGCGTTTTGGCACCAGTGTGGCAGCCATCCAGTCAGCTAACGATCTCAAGTCAGCACAATTGAAAATTGGCCAAAGCCTGAGTATTCCAGGCCAGGCGCCGATGAGCTCACCCTATGCAATCCAGGCCGAACAAGAGATTGCCCAACGCAATCAAACTTATTACACCATTAAGTCCGGCGACAGTTTTTGGACCATTGCCAAAAAACACGGTACCAGTGTCCAGAATTTGCTGAAGTGGAATGAAATGCAGTCCAACGCGAAATTAAAGCCCGGGCAAAAACTGTTGGTGGTTAACAAAACTGCCGTATCAAAAGATGACAATAAGATCACCTACCAAATTAAAAATGGCGATACCTTGCACAAAATCGCCAGTAAATTTGATGTGTCCAAAAAAGATATTTTGAGTTGGAACAAAGTGAAAGATGAAAGCTATATCCATCCCGGCCAGGAATTAACGATTTATCTTACCGCCAAGAATTAATTGCAAAAATGAAAATAAAAAACCAGCATATTCGCTGGTTTTTTATTGCGAAAACCGTAAAGATTCGATTCAACTTATTTAAATGTGTTGCATGCCTCTACCTTCCCCTGTTCAAAACCACGCTTGAACCAGGCCACCCGCTGTTTTGAACTACCGTGGGTAAAACTTTCAGGACGTACAGCGCCGCCAGCTTGCTGTTGCAAATTGTCATCGCCTATCGCCGATGCCGCATTCAAAGCTTCTTCAATATCGCCTTCTTCCAGCATTTGCCGCTCGGTATTTGCGTAGTAACCCCATATTCCAGCATAGCAGTCCGCTTGTAATTCCAATTTTACCGAGAGTTGATTCGCTTGGGCTTTTGACATTCCTTGTTGCGCCTGGGTTACTTTTGCTGAAGTCCCCAATAGGGTTTGCACATGATGCCCTACTTCGTGTGCGATCACGTAGGCCTGGGCAAAATCACCAGGTGCACCCAATTTACTTTTCATGTCTTCATAAAACGCCAAATCAATATAAAGCTTATGATCGCCCGGACAATAAAATGGCCCCATTGCCGATTGCGCGTAACCACATGCAGAACTCACTGCATTGCGAAACAACACTAGTTTTGGTTCTTGATAGGTTAAACCTAATTTTTTAAATTCCAGATGCCAGGTGGATTCGGTATCAGCCAATACCACCGACACAAAATCGGCCAGCTCCTGATCTTTTGATGATAATTGTTGGCCATTGGATAGACTTGTCGCACCAGGCGGTGCAACCAATTGCAACAAATCGTAACCCATAAATTTAGCGCCGAAATAAACAACAACTGCTACCAATAACAATGTCCGTCCCGTTTTGGTACGCAATAGTAAAGGCAAAATCCTGCCTATTGCCGACATACCCCCCGTCGCCATAGAAGGTGAGCCCGAACCACGAATATCCTCAACATTGTCACTGCGACGCCCCTGTTTCCAGCGCATAATTTTGTCCTCATAGTTAACTTCAGTTCATTAAGTTAATAGTTAAATCAATTCAAAGCACGATACTATAGGCACCAGCATCAGCCTACGTCAGATTACTCATATAAAGAGATTTCCATCATAGTGTGGATAGACGTATCAAGACCATAATGACGATTATCTGTTTCAAGCTGTAAATCTGTATAAATCAGGAGAGTTTATGTCTACAAGCCCCTTGGCTGGTCACCTTTTACCCGCAGACCTGCTGGTAGATCTTCCCAAATTAATCGATGCCTATTACACCAACAAACCGGACGCCGGCATCCCTGAGCAGCGCGTAAGCTTTGGCACCTCGGGCCATCGCGGCTCCTCGCTCAACACCAGTTTCAATGAAAATCATGTATTAGCGATCAGCCAGGCAATCTGCGATTACCGCAAGCAAGCCGGCATTACTGGCCCACTCTATCTTGGCATTGATACCCATGCGCTGTCCGAGCCTGCGCAAATCAGTGCTGTAGAAGTGCTCGCCGCAAATGGCATTGAGATTATGCTCGCCAAAGACGGCGAGTACACACCCACGCCAGCAATCTCCCATGCAATCCTCACTTACAACCGCGGCCGCACTTCTGGTTTGGCCGATGGCATAGTTATCACGCCGTCACACAACCCACCCGATAACGGTGGTTTCAAATACAATCCGCCCAACGGTGGCCCGGCCGATAGTGATATAACCAACTGGATGCAAGCGCGCGCCAATGAATTATTGGAAAACAATCTGCGCGATATAAAACGTATGGACTACCATCAGGCGATAAAGACTGCGACCACTCATTCACATGATTATGTTCACAATTACATAAAGGATTTGATTAATGTTGTGGATATGGAGGCGATCCGCGGTGCGAACATCCATATGGGCGCAGATCCGCTCGGTGGTGCTGGCGTAAATTATTGGAAGGCTATTGCCGATCATTACAATCTTAATTTAAAAGTACTCAACACTGTTGTCGACAAGACCTTTTCATTTATGACCGCCGATTGGGACGGAAAAATCCGCATGGATCCATCCTCCGCATACACTATGCAAGGCATGGTTGAGCGTCGCAATTTATTTGATGTCGCCTTCGCCTGCGACACCGACCATGATCGCCACGGCATAGTTGCGCCAAGCTGCGGTTTGTTGCCACCGAATCATTACCTTGCCGTTGCAATTGAATATTTATTCCAGAATCGCCCGCAATGGCGCGCAGAAACGGCAATTGGAAAAACCGTTGTCAGTAGCGCGATGATCGATAAAGTGGCTAAAAAACTAGGTCGCCGTTTATATGAAGTACCTGTTGGATTTAAATGGTTTGCACCGGGGTTATTTGATGGCTCACTCGGTTTTGGTGGTGAAGAAAGCGCAGGCGCATCTTTCCTGCGCATTGATGGCAGCGTCTGGACCACCGACAAGGATGGCATTATCCCTTCGCTGTTAGCCGCCGAAATTAAAGCAAAAACCGGGCGCGACCCTGGCGAATGCTACAAGCTGCTCGCCGATGAATTTGGTCATGCCGCTGAAGCCCGCGTAGAAGCACCAGCTAATAGTGCGCAGAAAAAAGCGCTCTCGAAATTATCACCGGAGCAAATCACCTCAATTGAATTAGCGGGCGATAAAATCGATACCATTTTAACCATCGCCCCAGGCAACAACGCCAGTTTTGGTGGCATTAAAGTAATGAGCAAAAATGGTTGGTTTGCAGCACGTCCATCCGGAACTGAAGAAATTTATAAAATCTACGCAGAAAGCTTTAAAGGTGAAGGGCATTTAAAACAGTTGATTGCCGAAGCACAAACGATTGTAGACAAAGCAATCTCCTGATCCCTTTCTCTATTGACTGAGTAAATTGCGCAAGCGAAATCAACAAACCAAAAAACAAAAACAAAAACAAAAACAAAAACAAAAACAAAAACAAAAAAGAGGAGCAATTGCTCCTCTTTTTACAAGACCTATCATCCTATTGTCTAAAGCTTGTAACCATCCTCTTCATGCAAGCTCAAATCCAAACCAATAGTTTCTTCCTCTTTGCTAACTCGCAAACCCGAAGTCAATAAACCAGTGATTTTCAGTAAAATATAAGTTACCAGCGCGGTATAAATAAAAGTGACAAGAACACCCAGCAATTGAACACCGAGTTGATCGCCCATGGTGGTAATGCCTGCCGCAAACCCTTGACCACTGAATACACCAAGCTCTGTTGATGCAAATATCCCGGCGAAAATAGTCCCCAGCACACCACCAATACCATGTACAGGGAATACATCGAGCGAATCGTCAATTTTCCAGACACGTTTCACCAAATGAGTCATCACAAAACAAATAATACCTGCGGACAATCCTATTATTAGCGCCCCACCTGGACCAACATAACCTGATGCAGGTGTGATAGTTCCAAGGCCCGCAACCATACCGGTAACAATACCTAACACGCTCGGCTTCCTAAAACGCATCCATTCGATTGTCATCCATGCCAATGCACCTGCTGCGGCAGAAATATGGGTCACTAGCATCGCCATAGCCGCATTGCCATTAGCTGCCAAAGCACTACCAGCATTAAAGCCAAACCAGCCCACCCAGAGCATACCGGCACCGGTAACTGTCATAGTCATATTGTGGGGAGGCATAGCGGTAGTCGGAAAGCCAGTGCGTTTGCCAATGACTACCGCTGCGACAAGAGCAGCTACACCAGCAGTGATATGAACAACAGTACCCCCTGCGAAATCCAATAGCCCTCTGGTAAACAGCCAGCCTGAACTGGCCCATACCCAATGGCATATCGGGATATAAACTGCAAACAACCAGAGTGCCGAGAAAATGAGCATTGAGGAAAACTTCATCCGCTCCGCAAACGCACCGACAATTAGCGCGGGCGTGATAATGGCAAACGTCATTTGATACATTGCATGCAAACTCAGTGGGATATCACCCGCCAAGGCGTCCTCGGTGATATTGCCCATAAACACCATACTAAGGTCCCCAATCCACGCATTGCCAGTACCAAATGCCAAACTATAACCCGCGATCAACCAGAGAATGGATACCAAACAAGCAATAGCAAAACATTGCATTAGTACGGAAAGAATATTCTTCACACGCACGAGGCCGCCATAAAATAACGCCAGGCCAGGCAGCGTCATAAAAAGCACCAAGGCGGTAGAGGTCAAAATCCAGGCAGTATTGGCACCGTTAATAGTTGCTTCTTGCGCTACAGCGCCTTGGCCAAACGCCGCCAATATCCATCCTGACAATGCAAGAATGGTGAAATGTAGCTTTTTCATATTTACCCCACGACAGTCATTATTTGGTTAACAGGAGCGATCCTGAATGCATCTTAATTTTGTATGTCCCCCACTTGCTCCATTTTGATACTGCAATCGCTTCTCAGCCCGCTAAAAGAGGGAGTTCGTCGTAGAAATAACCAGAGAAAGCACCATATCAGAGCAAAAAATTCTTGGAATAAGCAAAAATTAAAAATGCCAAGGGTGACAGCAAAATACAAACCAATATTTTTTTATTCAATACTTTCATAGACATATAAATTTCAATCAACTTCAGTAAGCTATTAATGCACCATAAATAAACATTGCTCAATTAATTGACCCCATAAAAGTGCAATAAGAATTTAGAGAGTGACACTGTCGGTTAAGCTACAATTCCGCATCGACAAC